>JBDSPT010000001.1:0-4422 GCA_039930205.1 Opitutus sp.
CTCGCTCCAGCAGGACTAATCTCCGATTCGACGCGGTGAGTGAACAACTCGTGTTCGAAGCATTTTCGTTTGGCTTCGCTCGCGGGTTCCGATGAGCCTGCCTCCAGTGTCTGAGACAGCTCCCTGCGCCAACATCGCGCGTCACCTTTCCGAGATGGCTGCCCGTCAGCCAGACCGCGCGGCATTGAAAGTGCCCCGCGGACGAAGTGCGAAAGGGGAGATCGATTACCTCGCTCTCACATTTCGCGAACTGGAACGGGACGTGGACGCTTGGTGCGACCGTCTTCGCCGGAAGGGCGTTCGCCGCGGCGATCGTACGCTGGTGATGGTACGACAAGGCCTGCCACTCATCGCATCCGCGTTTGCGTTGTTCAAAATCGGGGCTGTTCCCGTGCTCATCGATCCGGGCATGGGCCTCCGAAGTTTCCTCAATTGCGTGCAACGCTCCCAGCCTCGAGCTCTGGTGGGTGTTCCTCTGGCTCAAATCGTCAGTCGGATCGCCCTGCGTTCGTTCTCCAGCGTTCAGATTCGCATCGGCGCTCAGTCGGCCCTCGACGCGCGTTTGCCATCACAACGACTCGGCGCGCCCAGTCCCGTCGTCGTGTCACCGAATGTCGGCGCCGACGAACTGGCGGCGATTCTGTTCACGAGCGGATCCACCGGTAAACCGAAGGGTGTGTGCTACGAACACGGAATGTTCGACGCGCAGATCCGCGCGATTCGGGCGACCTATGGCATCGAGCCCGGCGAGATTGACCTGCCAATGCTGCCGATCTTCGCGTTGTTCAATCCCGCTCTCGGCATGACAACGATCGTGCCGGAAATCGATCCACGGCGGCCCGCGGCCGTCGACCCTGCGAAGATCATCCAGGCCATCCGCCAGGAAAACGTCACCAATTCCTTCGGCTCACCGACTCTCTGGCAGAAGATCGGGAAGCATTGTATCGCCACAAATGTGACCCTGCCGGGTTTGCGTCGGGTGCTCTGTGCTGGTGCCGCCGTTCCCGGCAGTTTGTGGGAAAGCGCTCGGAGCTGGATGCCCAACGGCCAGCTGCACAGTCCGTACGGTGCGACCGAGGCGCTCCCGGTTTCCACGATTTCGTCGATTGAGATGAGCCGTGTTCACGGCAGCGGCGCCTGTGTCGGACAACCCGTCGCCTGCGTTGAGGTGAAGATCATCGAGCCCACGGATCGCCCGATCGCGGAACTTTCGAACACCTCTGAGCTGGCACCACAACGGATTGGCGAAATCATTGTGAGCGGCCCGATGGTGACCAAGCTCTACGACGCCGCGCCGGAAGCCACCGCTGCCGCAAAGATTCAGGATGATGCGGGCAGCACGGTCTGGCATCGCATGGGAGATTGTGGATACCTCGATGAGGAAGGCCGTCTGTGGTTTTGCGGTCGGCGGGTGGAACGGGTCGAGACTGCCGAAGCGACGCTCTACACCGAACCGTGCGAGCAGGTTTTTCGAAAGCATCCGATCGTCGGTCGATGCGCTCTGATCGGTCTCGGCGCTCACGGAGCACAACAGCCCGCCATCATCGTCGAAACAGCCGCACGCGAGGAACATGAACTGCAACGTTTCGCGAATGAACTCCGGTCGTTGGCGCGCTCCACGCACGAAACCACCGCCATCACGCGCTTCTATTTCCATCCCAAGTTCCCCGTCGACGTCCGGCACAACGCAAAGATTCACCGGCTACAACTCGCCCGCTGGGCGTTATCTGCCAGAGCCTACGATACGACCCGATGAAGACACTGGTCACCGGCGGCACCGGATTCCTCGGTCGACGCATCGTCGAACGCCTCCTGGCCGCGGGTCGCGACGTGATTGTGCTCGGCCGCACTCCGTCGCTGGAACTCGAGCAGCGAGGCGTGCAGTTCATTCGCGCAGCGCTGACGGACGATACCGCCGTTCGCGCTGCGTGCGCGGGGGTTGAAACTGTGTTTCATGTCGCGGCGCGGGTCGGCGTCTGGGGCGCCTACAACGACTTCTACCGTACCAACGTTCTCGGTACACGCTCTCTGCTCGAAGGGTGCCGTGAACACGGCGTGCGCTATTTCATTCACACGAGCACTCCGAGTGTCGTTTACAATGGCCGCGACCTGGCTGGTGCCGACGAATCGCTGCCGCTGACGACGGCATGCCCAAGTCCCTACCCGCTGACCAAGGCCATCGCCGAACGTGAGGTCTTGGCCTCAAACTCGAATGTGCTTCGCACGATTGCCCTTCGACCCCATCTAATCTGGGGAGTGGGGGATCCGCATCTTGTACCGCGCGTCCTCGCCCGCGCGCGGGCCGGTCGCCTGCGCATTGTCGGTGACGGCCGAAATCGCGTCGACATGGTGCATATCGAAAACGTCGTCGACGCCCACCTCCTCGCCGAATCCGCGCTCATCAACGGGTCTCGTCATTCGGGTGCCACCTCGTCACAGCGCGATCTGACTCAAACGACGTCCGCCGCCGGCCGGGCCTATTTCATCACGAACGGCGAACCCGTTCTGTTATGGGACTGGATCAACGGTCTGCTCGCGGCACTCGGCGAGCCGACCTTGACGAGAACGGTATCCGCACGCACCGCACGGACGGTGGGCGCGGCCTGTGAAGCGATCTGGCGGGTGCTTCCGCTGAAAGGCGAACCGCCCATGACACGCTTCGTGGCCGACGAACTCGCGAAAGATCACTGGTTCAACATCAGCGCCGCGCGACGCGATCTCGGCTATGCTCCACGAATCAGCATGGCCGAAGGGACGTCCCAACTCGTCGCTTCGCTCCGCGGGAAAGCGTGAGCGGTCCACCCGCTCACTTTGATCCGATCTACGGGCCCCATCCGCGACCCTCTCGTTCAACCGCTGCGCTGTCTCACTGCCTCGAACACGGTGATGATCGTCGCCATCGCGACGTTCAATGAGTCGGCCTGACCGGCCATCGGAATGCGCACGGGCACATCGGCATGCTGAAGCCAAAAATCACTGAGGCCGTATTGTTCGCTTCCCATCACGATCGCGAGCGGGCCGCGCAAATCGGTGTCGGTGTATAACTTTTCCGCCGACGGAGTGGTCGCAACCGTTCGGATATTATTCTTTCTCAACCACGCCAGCACGCGCGCGCTCTCGTCGATCACGAGCGGGACGGAAAATAACACCCCCGTGGACGCTCGCACGACATTCGGGTTGAAAATATCCGTCACGGGATCGCAGACGATCACCGCGTCGCAGCCTGCCGCATCGGCGCTCCGCAAAATTGTGCCGAGATTTCCCGGCTTCTCGATCGCTTCAACCACGAGCAAGAGCGGCGCCCAGCGCCTCGCGGCCTCCGCCAGAGGCGTGTCTCCCCGCTTAAGCAGCTGATCCAGATCGGCCAGCGACCGCTTCCACTGTGGAGCGACCGCGAGAAGTCCGTCGGGGCGCTCGCGGTACGCGACTTTTGCGAACGCGTCTTTGGTCAACTCGAGCGCCAGTGCGCCGGCCGCTTGCGCTTGCGCGATGAGCGCCGGCTCGTTCTCGCCCAGAAACCACTCTGGCGCGAAATAGATTTCGTGCAGAACAATCCCTTTCTCCAGCGCGCGGCGAATCTCGCGATATCCTTCGACCAGAAACACACCCGCATCGTCGCGCGGCCGCCGATCACGCAGCTTCACCAATTGCTTCACTCGAGGATTCTGCAGGCTGGAAATCTTTTCTATCGCCACGCCAGCAGGAGACCACGAACGGCCTGAAACACACGAAATAAAATCCCTCTCGTTTCCTCACAGTTTCGTGTACCGGTATGGGTCGTGTTTAAGAACAAGAAGACATTCAACGATCAGCCGTTCGCGTACCACGCAGAGGTGGAGTTCGAGGTGACGACGTTGACGAATCTCGGTCTAGGCCTCGGCCGGGTCACACTTCCCGGTGAAGCGGAAGCGAAATGGGTGATCATGGTCCCGTTCACCTTGCCGGGCGAACGCGTGCGGGCCCGGGTTTATCGTAACCACAAGAATTTCTCCGAAGCCGATCTGGTTGCCGTCCTCTCGCCCTCAGCTCACCGCGTGGCACCCCGATGCCCCCTGTTTGGACGATGCGGGGGCTGCCAATATCAACATCTCGCCTACGCTGAGCAGCTGGCTTGGAAACAGCGGCAAGTTGCAGAGCTGCTGCAACACATGGCCGGCATCGATTTTCCTGTATCGCCAGTCGTGCCCTCACCGCGCGAGTACGGCTATCGTTCAAAAATTACTCCGCACTTTGCCGCGCCCCGTTTCATGAAGACGGCAGCGACTCCGGCGTCGACGGCTGAAGATCAGGAGGAGACGGTGCCCGCAGCGGTCTCGGACGCGGGCGAAGCGGATTCGGACGCGACACCTCCAGCGCCGACGACGCATTTTCCGATTGGCTTTCTTCGACAAGGTACCCGCTTCGACATCATCGATGTCCCAC
>JBDSPT010000002.1:0-4575 GCA_039930205.1 Opitutus sp.
TGCCTACGGTGGTTGTCACGACGATCTCCGCTAATGCGGACGTCGGATTCGGCAATGGACTTTATGTCCGCGGCGAAGGTCCCGGCCTCAGCTGGGAAAAGGGACTGCGCATGGAGTGTGTTGCGGATGATCGATGGTCTCTCGCACTGGGCGAGTCCACCCGCCCATTCGTCTTCAAGTTTCTCGTCAACGACGAGAGGTGGAGCATCGGCGACGATTACACGATCGCGCCGGGTGCCAGCGTGATGCTAACGCCGGCATTTCCGTAAGCCGACAACTCACGCGTCGGGATTCAGCGCGAGCAGTCGCGATTGAATCATGGCAGATGCCGCATCGCGGTCGGCGAGCTGGTCGTTTTCGATCAGCTCGCACCGCACCCGCACGCGCGAAAACGGTTTCGGCAAGTAGAACCGATCCCAGCTTTTGATCCGCCAGGCGGACTCGAATTCTCCGCCGAGCAGGAGAATGGGCGCTCCGCTGCGTCGCGGGATAATAATCGCACCTGCCTTCAACTCGTAACACGGACCGCGTGGCCCGTCGGGGGTGATGCCGATGTCGTGTCCGGCGCGTTGCGCCTCGACGAGCGCGGTCGCGGCCTCGCGGCCGAAATTGCTGCTTGAGCCGCGAACGGCCTTCATTCCGCTCACCATCGCGAAAAATGCCGTCAGGATCGCCCCGTCTTTGCTCGCGCTAATCAGCGCGTATATCGGTCGGTGGGGGCGGAAACGACGATGCACCTCGGTCGTAATGAAAAGTCGGTTATGCCACAGCACGAAGGCCACCGGGACGTCGCACTTGGAGCAGTTGCGCACGTCTTCGGGCGTCATGTCGAAGCGGAGTGTCATGCCCCAAATTCGCACCAGACGTGCGAACGGCCACATCACCACCGATCGCCAGCCGGACACGGCGTGGACTGAGGCTTTCGGGCGCTCGGCGGTGGGCGGCGGGTGAGTCGACGGGTTCAGAGAGCACCGTTTTCGACGAAACCCGGGCGTGGGCCAAGCGAAGAGTTCGCCATTTGTCGCACGTTGACGCGCGAAGCAATTCCCGCCACGTACCGCACGATGTTATCTTTTCCCCCATGCCCATATCTGCCGATGCCTCGTCCCGGCATGGATTGGCGCGCGTTACACGCGCATCGCGAAAACGAACGCGGGGCGGATTTCTACCTCGCGTGTCTCGAGTACGGAAATTCGCTCTGGCAGCGCGGTTTCGCGGCTCGATCGCTCCTGTGTCTCGATCGCGCCATGGGCGCAGACGTGACTCCAGACGATACGGTGCTGCGCGAGTGGCCGATGCCTTACGCGGCGATGGGCTGGCTGATTGCGCACACTCCCGGCGGCGTTTTCCTGGGCAATCCGCGGGTGCACTTTCAACATTACGCGGCGCGCCTGAATGATCCGCGGCGGGACCAGCGTCGCTGGCGGGCATGGGCGTGCTGGGCGATCGCCCGCGCAGTCCGGCCGGGACTACCCGGCGATCCGCGTCACGAAATTGTCGAGCCCACGTTGCAGGAGATTTTCGCGTGCCTCACAGAGTTCACTCAGGTCGATGAAGCGGAGCTGTGGCGTACGGTGCTGGCGTCGATCCCTTCCGAGAGCATCCCGCTGATCACGGCCTTGCCAGATACATCCGATCGGAAGCAGCCACGGTCGTGAGATGGTGGACGGCACGGCCTGCTGATGCGCAGTGAATTGGCGGGACCGGAATTGCCATCGACATCGGGCCTCGGTCTTTGACGATTGCGCACTCATGGGACCTCTCGACCATCTCTTCATCCAGAACCGAGCGTGGGCCGATGCTATTCGGGCCCAGGATCCGGAGTTTTTCCTCAAGCTCTCACGGCAGCAATCACCGGAATATCTATGGATCGGTTGCTCCGACAGCCGCGTGCCTGCGAACGAGATTGTGAATCTGCTTCCCGGTGAACTGTTCGTTCATCGCAACATCGCCAATGTCGTTGTTCACACCGACCTAAACTGTCTTTCGGTGATGCAGTTCGCCGTGGATGTGTTGAAGGTGAAACACATCATCGTGTGCGGTCACTATGGCTGCAGTGGGGTGCGCGCCGCGCTGCGAGGTGATCGAATCGGTTTGGCGGACAACTGGCTGCGACACGTGCAGGACGTTTCGGAAAAACACCGCGACTGTGTCCACTCCGTAACCGGCGAGCAGATCCGCACGAACCGACTCTGCGAATTGAACGTCATCGAGCAGGTCGGAAATGTGTGTCAGACGACGATCGTGCATGACGCGTGGGAGCGGAAACAACCACTCACGGTCCATAGCTGGATTTACGGTTTGAAGGACGGTATCATTCGCGACCTCGGGATGAGTGTGACTTCGAGCGGCGATTTCGACCCGCAGTACCGAGCGGCGATCTCTGCGATTCAGTGCGGCGAGCCGTTCAACGCGCCCGTTTAGAGCATTTTAAATAAAACCGTAGCCGGCTGCCGGTCATCGCGAGAAGCGTAGCGACCAAGCAATCCGGCGGGATCGCCAAGGAGTGGTTCGCGCATGTCGCGCACTTCGCGATGACAATCAAGTGGCGTCCGGCTACCGTTTAAGTCAGACCGCTCTCGTCACGACCAGCGGGCCGTCGGAGTTACGCGGCACCAGTACGACGGGCTCCAGGTAGTGAACATCGGCTGGTTTGATTTCTTTGCGCAGCAGCCGGATGAGCGCCTGTCCGACGTGCCGGCCGTTCTCGAAGACTTGATGCTCAACCGTGGTCAGGGGAGGGTGGCAATACGCGGACGCACTACTGTTGCCATAGCCGATGATCGAAATGTCGGTGCCGACCGTGAGTCCACGTTCACGGCAGGCGGCAATCGCGCCGAACGCCATTGCGTCGGTCGCACACACGATCGCCGTGGGCGCGGGATTACGAATCAGCAAGGAACGACAGAGCACGTGACCGCTTTCTTCGGTGACTTCGCCGTGGAGGATCAGAGCTGGATCGGGGATCATCCCCCTGTCGGTAAAGGCGCGGATGTATCCGCGATGCCGCAGCTGGGCGAAGTAGTACTCCTCTGGACCGTTGAGGAATGCGATGCGCCGATGTCCGAAGTCGAGCAGCCGGGTGGCGGCGAGGTGAAACGCCTTTTCATTGTCTGTATCCACCCACGCATACGGCTCCTTCGATTCGGTCCGGCCGTACGTGATGAATGGCATGTGCGCTTTGCGGGCGGCCTCGATCCTCGGATCGTGCACGCGCGTGCGCACAATCAACAGAGCGTCGACCCAGCTGCCTTTGATGAAATTGTCGTAGAAGGCCGCTTCCCGCACCGGATCGTGACGCGTCTGCATCATCGCGAGGAGGTGGTAGCCGGCGGGCTCGATTTCATTCGCGACGCCGCCCAGCAAGCTCGAGTACATCGCGTCGACCACTTGACCGCTGCTGCTGGCGGCCGGGAGAACCACGCCGACGGCGGATGTAGTGCCGGACTTGAGACGCCGGGCTCCCGGGTTGGGCCGATAACCGATTTCCTTGGCGCGTGCGGTGACACGTTCGCGGGTTTGCGCCGCGACGTCGGTGTACCCGTTCAACGCACGAGAAACGGTCGAGACCGACAACCCAAGATCCTTGGCGAGAAGAACGATCGACATCAGCGAGGCAGATTGTTCGAGCCCAAGGTTTGAAGCGTCCGTCGCGCCTGAGCGAACGAGCACGAAGAAGACGGATGGGCAGGAAAGTAAGTTAGGTACAATGGGAGGCCGCCCGATTCGCAAGCGACAACTCCAGCCGGCGAGTTGACGACGAGAAATAGCGTCAGGGGACGCAGTCCGACTAAAAAACTATTGACAAAAACGTTTTTGGGAAATGGAAATGCCGTCGCCTCCCTTTTGTTCGTACCCCCGAACTGAGCCGCGTTTCTCTCGATCATTTCTCTGTGCCCAGTTCCAAAAACGTTTTTGGAAGTCACCAGCAAACCCCGAACCGATACCCGACCGTGAAAAACACACCGATGGTCCCATGCAGTCGTCCGCGCCTCACCCAAGGCGCTTTTTTCTTCCTGAGTATGAGTCTTGTTGCCGGCATTTCCGGGTCGACCGCCGTTGGTCAGCAAGCGGCGCCTGCTCCCGACGGTGAAACCGTGCTCCTGAATTCGTACGTCGTCACCGGCTCGGTCAGTCCACGCACTCAGCTGGAGTCGCCTGTCGCGATTACCACCATTGACCGTAATCGCATCGAGGACCTCGCACCGCGAAATCTCGGCGAAATGCTCAAGTCAGTCCCCGGTATCTACGTCGAGTCGACGGGCGGTGAGGCCTTCAACAACGTCTCGATTCGCGGCTTCGGCGTCACGAATGGTTTCAGCTACGAGATGCTGCAGGAAGATGGTCTGCCGGTGATCTCAACGAACAACCTGCGTCACGGATTACCGGATGCATGGACCCGGATGAGCACTTTTGTTGTGAACGTCGAAGCGCTGCGTAGCGGCACATCCAACGTGTTCGCTTCCAATGCGCCGCTTGCCTTGATCAACTTTATCTCCCGCGAAGGTGGGACGAATGCAGAAGGTGACGTGGCGCTGTCGACGAGTGACTACGGCACGCTTCGCAGCGACATCT
>JBDSPT010000003.1:0-7071 GCA_039930205.1 Opitutus sp.
CGGATCGACTGGCAGTGGGCAATGAATGGCGGGACCACGCTCACCCACGGTTGGAAGCCCGAGAGCGGCTTTATTTCGTGGCGGTGGGATCGTTATTCGGAATTGCTCGGTCTGTATCTGTTGGGGATTGGAGCGCCGGCAAACGCGCTGCCGCCTGAGTCGTGGAACGCGTGGCGTCGCGAGCCGATTGTGAGTTATGCCGGTCGTTCGTTCGTCGATTGTGGTCCACTGTTTGTGCATCAGTACGCTCATGCGTGGTTCGATTTTCGTGAACAGCGCGACGGGCATATCGACTACTGGCGCAACTCGATCGATGCGACGCTCGCGCAACGCGACTGGTCTGCTGATCAAGCCGGGCGCTTTCCTCGCTGGTCCAAAGATTTTTGGGGCCTTACTGCATCGGATAGTGCGCGCGGCTATATGGCCTGGGGTGGGCCCAATGGCGCGGCGGCGAAAATGGCGGACGGTACGGTCGTGCCGTGTGCGCCCGGCGGTTCACTCCCGTTTGCACCGCGCGAATGTCTCGCGGCGTTGCGGCAGATGCGGGACGTCGGAGGAGAGAAGGTGTGGCGTCGGTACGGCTTCGTCGATGCGTTCAATCCTCAGACCGGCTGGGTTTCGCCAGATGTGATTGGTATCGACGTGGGCATCACGCTGCTCATGGCGGAGAATCTACGATCGGGCCTGGTGTGGCGCGTGTTCATGCAATCTCCAGAAGTACGACTCGGCATGTGGTTGGCGGGATTCCGCAGCGATGCGCCCGGCGTTATTCCCGGTCACAACGAAGGTTCCCGCGTCGCTTCGACGCATTGAGCAGTCGCGCTGCGGCTACTGGAAAACCCGATCGCGCTCAGTGAGAAGTTGAGCGGCGATGCTCAACGCGATCTCGTGCGGGTGGTTCGAGCCAAACTCCAATCCCACGGGGCAGTGAAACTGTTGAGCGCGTTCAGGCGAAAGGCCTTCGCTCTCGAGCTCTCGGCGGAGAATGGCTGCTTTTGCGTCGCTGCCGATGCAGCCCAGATAGGGAAAGTTTCTCGATTTAAGCGCCTTCGCGAGCACGGGCCGGTCGGTCGCATGACCTTGGGTCATACAGAGGACGAACGCGTTCTCCGGCAGAGAATCCAGCACCGGAGCCAGTTCCTGCACACATTCGGCCCGAACATTCCAAGCCCGTGGCGCGCGGGAAATCCACTCGGCGCGGGAATCGAACACGCGAATCGCGCAGGGCAGGGGGATCAACACGGGTAACAATGCCTGCGTCACATGGCCCGCGCCAAAGATGCCGATGGTCCAAGCCGCGCCCGCCGCGGGATGCGGTTCGAAATAGAGTTTCACCGAACCTCCGCACGTCATCCCGACGTCACCTTTCAGCGTCCAGTTCACGAAGCGAGCTGTGGCGCTCGTCGGGTCTGAATCGGCGATGAGCTCCTGCGCCAGCGCAACGGCTTTGGCTTCGACGCGACCGCCTCCAATGGTGCCGGTGAGCAATCCGGCAGGCGTGACGAGCATCTTGGCGCCGGAGTTCTGCGGCGTGCTGCCGAGGGCCTCAACGAGTATCACCACAACGAATGCGGCTCGCGCGTGCTCGAGCGCGGCGAGTTGCTGGTAGAACGAATCGGCGGCCGCCCTCGGCAAATCAGACATCTGGCCGAGAATGTTCTGCCGCTTCCTTTCGCGCAAGGGAGGAGGCGGCAGCGCCAGCTTCAAAGCTCCTCAATCTGAGCCTTCCGAATCTCGTAAGGAGCGCCCTCCAGCTGGAGCCCAATGTGTCCTTCGGAGGGTTCGCAGCCTGTCACTCGATTTTGTTTTACGCTGTTGACGGACACCTCGACGTGGCCTCCATCGCACACGATTTCGCAGTGATTCCATGCGCCGACCCGCCGTTCACTGTCCGCCGCAAAGTGACTGAGTTGAGCGGAACTTCCCGCGGGCCTGTTGGGAAGTGGCTCATTAAAACGTGCGCCCGCCATGGGCAGAAGGTCTCCGGCCTGCGCGTGTTTCAGCTGAACTTGTAGACAACGGGGCCAAAGATTCCGATCAAGAGGACCCGTCGCGATATGAAGTAAGACGCCCGAGTTGCCTGTTTTTCCGGTCCACCGCCAGTCCAGCGAGAGACGGTAATTCTTATACGAGCGCTTGGTTTGCAGGTAACCCATCGGCTTGCCGGCGACGCTGAGCGTGCCGTCCGATTGAAGCGTGCAGACCGTTGCTAGCGACGTGTGGTCGGGCGAGAGGAATTCGCAGTCGCGCAGAAAGTCAGCTCCGAAGACTTCGGTCAGAAGATTGATGGATTCACCGTGACGCAACGCGGCGGTGAGACTCGCGCAGATCAACCGGGCAACGAGAAAGCGCATCGTGAGAGGTTCAGACCTAAGTCTGTGGGCGGCAATGCTCGTTGCCTCAAACTTTGGAGTTCTCACTTTTAGAACCCTGGGAAGTGTGCCGATGAGCTCCCGTGGCGTTGCATCTCCCGTTTTTCAAGCCGACACCAGAATCACTCGTCCGGCGGCTCGAAGATCTTCCCCCGGCGCCGAAGGTCCTGCACAGCTTACAGCGAGTGTTGCAGTCTGAGGGGACGTCCATGGACGACATCGCCGAGATCATCAGGCTCGAGCCAGGGCTGTCGGCGCGCGTGGTCAAGATGTCGAAGAGCGTGCAATTCAGCCGTGGTGCCCAGATCGATACGATCTTTGACGCCATTCAGCGAGTGGGCATCAAAGGCGTCCACGAGTTGGTGACCTTTGCGGTCGCTTCACAGCTGGTGGGGCGACCACTGCTGTCGTACCAGCTTAAGGCTCAGGAGGTCTGGTACCGCGCGGTGGCCTGCGCGATTGCGGCCTCCAGTCTCGCTGAAAACAGCCACTTCGATCGCAGCGATGCGTACACGGCGGGTTTGATGCACGCGCTCGGACTGATGGTGATCGACCGTTACGCTGCGCGGGACAGCAAGCAGCGGATCCTAAGGTCATCGGGCTATCCCGTCGACTTTTCACCCGCGGAACATGAGTGGCTTGGATTCACCCATGCGGATGCGGGCGCCGCTTTGCTGGAGCTCTGGGGCTTTTCTGAGAGCGTCACGTGTGCGGTGCGCTTTCAGCTCAATCCCGAAATGGCTCCCCCTGAGCACCGGCAGTTGTGCATGATTCTGGCAACAGCGCGTTGGGCGCGCTCGGTTTTCTGTGTCCCGGAGGAATCGATACCGGATTTGCCACCAGCGAGGTGGATGGAAGAAGCCGGCGTGGAGATTTCGGATTTCAGTTGGTGGCTATCGCAAGTTCGAATCCGCTATCGGATTGCGTGTGATGAGCTGAGGCTCGGCTGACCGCAGGGCATTTACACGTTTTTTGTCCGCGATGGGTCGATGTTGGGGAAAGTTATTCTGCAATCCCATCCGCCGCCATGAACGCTTTCTTTCGAACTGGTCTCATCCTCATCTCTGTGTTTGCCAGCGTCGCTCGTGGCACCGAATCGACTGTGAAAGTCGCCGGTAGCCGTGAACTCCGTCTCGCGGTGGTCGATACGTCAAAGTCATCGAGTCTGCGCGACTCGGCTCACGCCGCCTTCGCCGTGAGTCTATCCGATGCGATCCGTCGTCAGGACGGTGTTGAGATCGGGGTTCGCGCCAAATGTGTCGGGGCAGACAATGCTGCGTTCAATCTCGGCACCGGAATCTATGACGCCGTCCTGGTGCTAACGGGTAGTTTGCCGCGGCAGCTGATCATGAGCGAAGCGCTGCGCTTGAATGGGACGCTTGGCTCGGGGAAGTCGGAGAAGAAAGTCTACCTGATCTTCAACCCAGGTGACGAAACGCTGGCGAAACTGTTTCTCAGTTCCTTCGCGGTGGCGCTAACCGACAACAAGTTCCTCGACGCGCTCGATGGAGTGACTGAGGGCCTTGCGAGTACGACGTCCGGATCGAAAGTCGCGGCTACGCCGTAAATGGACGGTCGTTCTGCGGTTGCAGGAGACGGCTGGGGAATGGCTCTCAATCTAGAACAAGCGGATCAAAGACGCCGCTACGTCAGCCTCGTTGTTTCGCTGTCTGCTGCCGGTTTTCATTCGCGCCCATTCGCGTGGAATTGCGGCCGACCATAGTCTTCTGGCTTAGACAGCGATCGGAGAGGCGCGATGCTGCTCTCGACCTCAGTAGCGGTCACGTCGATCGCCTCGGGTCGTCGCGTCGCGGGTGACGAGCGGCGTACGGGTCGGGTAGCGATGCGAATAAGCGGACGCCCGAGCAGCTTGGAGGAGACCAACGCGGCCAGCAGTGTGACCGCAACGACCACAGTAACGAGGAATCCAGCGGTCAACGCGACGATCGCGAGGACGATCATGGAAATGATTTTAATCGCGCGCACGAGACAAGGACTCGCAGACGAGGTAAAAGTTACGCGTTCCTCGGAGCATTTCGATGCGGCGAGCCCTGCAGCGGCCCAACAGAACGCGCATTTTCGGGTCCGTCGGCATGGCGGGGGACGCCTAAGCAGCGGCCGGATCGATCCAAGCTCAGTCCGGTGATGCCAGCAGCGGTGGGCCAGATGACGGACGCTGAGATCAAGGCGATGTGGGCGTACGTCACGACGCTTTCGGCAATGCCAACCGGCGCTCGCTGAACTCCGATTGTAAGGGACGCGATGCTGGCTTGAGCATTGCGGTTTCGGGCGGGGCATCTGTTCTATGGGTCAGCGCCTTGGCACCTTCGCTCTCGTCGCAGCACGCTTTCATGCTTCTCCCTGTTCGTTGGCGGTTCGGTTTTGGTGTCCTTGTCGGACTGCTCTTAGTCGTCTTCGCCCAACGCGGGTTCGCGGCGGCGGACGATGCCAAGAATCCCGCGGAGGGAGAAAAGCCGGCGGAAAAAAACGACATTACGTCGGAGTCCGTGACCGCAAGACGAGCGGCGTTGCAAAAAGAAATCGCAACGACTCGCTCTGAACTTGGAAAGATGCCGGAGGGTAAACTCGACGAAACGGCTCTCTGGCTGACGCAGGAGACGGCGTTGCTTGAACGATTGGATAATCTTTACGTCGAGCAGCAGCGCACGTTGCAGCACGCGGCTGATCTCGCGAAGGAATCCGAGGATGTTGAGGAGAGGACCAAAGGTCGGCGTCCACCGGAGGCGACGCTCAAGCCGCCGTTTGGCGTGGAGTTGCTCGACCAACTTTATGGCGAGCGCGATTACCTGGAGCAGGCGCGTGGCTGGCTGAAGACGGATGTGAGCAACGCCACCGAGGCGTTGCGCGAGGCTCGTGATGGATTGGAGGAAAAGCAACGAGCACGCCGGACCGCGCGCGAGACGTTGGAGAAAGCAAAGGACCGCGCGAAAGCGCAGAGTCAGTTGCGGCTGGCGGAGCTGGAGAGCCGGCTGGCGCAAGAGACCGTCGCGCTACGCGAGAAAGCGCTTCGTACGCTGAAGTTGCAGCAATCGTTGTTGGAGCCGAAGCAAGCGTTGCTGGCCCCCAGTTTCGATTGGCTGCGATCTCATCTGGTGTTGTCGAACGAGGAGGTGGCGGCGGCAAAAGCGCGACGCGAGAAACGCGAGGCCGAACTCGACGCTGCGATCGGAACAGCGAATGAGAATGCGGACCAGATCTCGCGGCTGGTTGTGTCGGCGGAGCGGCGAAGCGTCGCGAACGAGCCAGATAGTGCCGAATTGGAGTCGCGACGGGCCGATCGCCAGACTGCGAATCTCGCGTTGGCGGTGCTCACGCGGCAACGCGAGCGGTTGAGTGAAGCGAGTGCGATTGAGGAGCTGCGGCGTCGTGTGCTGATGAGTCAGGCGACCGGCAGCGAGATGAGGACGTGGGCAGGCGAGAATCAAGTGGCGCTGGACCGATTGGAGAAGGACCGGAAACTTCAGTTGGCCGAGACGCTCAAGAGCCGGAAAGAATTGCAGGACCTGCAGGCGCGTTTGACCCGGGCCACTACGGGAGACGAGCGCAATTCGCCTTGGATTGCAGACCGGGTGCAACATCTGACGGACTGGGTGACGCTCAGCGAAAACGAGATCGGCGACATCGATGGGCTTCGAACTGAACGCAATCGGCTGAAGGAAGAGCTCGGGGCGCGAGTCAGCTTTTTCTCCTGGCGTGATACGATGGTGAAGGTACGTGGCAACGTGATCGGTGCGTGGAACTACGAGGCCTTCTCCGTCCAGGATCAGCCGATACGCGTGAAGACGATACTCGCCGTGATCGCGCTGATCTTCCTGGGGCACTGGGCTTCGCGGAAGACGAGTGATGTGATCGGCCGGACGGTTTTCCACCGCATGGGCATGAACACGGGGCGCCGCGCCGCGTGGCAGACGCTTTCGTTCTACGCGCTGTTCCTAATCGTGCTGCTCGCGGCCTTCAATTTATTCCACCTGTCGCTTACGCAGTTCTCCGTTGTTAGTGGCGCGCTGGCGGTGGGCATCGGATTCGGCAGTCAAAACCTGATCGGGAACTTTATCAGCGGGATCATCCTTCTGATCGAGCGACCTGTGAATCAGGGTGACATCATCGAGATCGATGGTGAGCAGGTGACGGTCGAGCGCCTGGGGCCGCGGAGTACGATCGTCCGGTCTTTTGACAACACACACGTCATCGTCCCGAACAGTCGGTTGCTCGAACAGACGGTTAAAAATCTAACGCTGTCAGACGACGTGGTGCGCACCCGCATTCGTGTGGGCGTGGCGTACGGCTCGAAAACGCGCGAGGTGGAGCGCGTGTTGCGTGAGGTCTTGTTGGGCTTGGAAGGCGTGCACCGAACACCCGGGCCCAAGGTGAAGTTTGAAGATTTTGCAGACAGCGCTCTGGTCTTCGACGCGTTGTTTTGGAGCGGCATTTCAGAACGGCGCGAGGTCGAGGGGGAATTGCGCCATCGCATCGGAGAGGCGTTCGAAAAACACGGCATCGTCATGGCTTTCCCGCAGCGGGACATCCACCTCGATACGGTGAAGCCGCTCCAAGTTCAGATTACTTCGACCCAAGAAGGAGAGAGGAAATCCACTCCCCCGAATGGCTAAAGCCTTTTAAACAAAACCGTAGCCGAGTTCCTGTCATTGCGAGAAGCGCAGCGACGAAGCAATCCAGC
>JBDSPT010000004.1:0-3872 GCA_039930205.1 Opitutus sp.
TGGAACTCGAGATGCCCGAGGATATCGACAAGAAGAAATATGGCTTCTGGCGGCTTGAGACGCTGCCGATCATTCCGGAAAAATTTGGCCTCAAACCGATCGAGCAATCGAAGGAGCGCTTCAATGCGCTGAAGAAATTACTCGCGCGGAAGGATATCGACCAGGTCATCAATGCGTGCGACGCGGGTCGTGAGGGTGAGTTGATTTTCGCTTATCTCTATCAACTGACGAAATCGAAACTGCCGGTGAAGCGGGCGTGGATGCAAACCATGACGACCGGCGGCATTCAGCAGGCATTCAAAACCCTCCGAGATGGCGAGCAGATGGCAGGATTGGCCGACGCGGCGCGATGCCGGAGCGAGAGCGACTGGCTGATTGGCATCAACGGTACCCGCGCGTTGACGAAGCGCATGTTCGGTTCTCGTGCCGGCAACGTTGCGTCGGTCGGCCGTGTCCAGACGCCCACGCTCGCGATTGTTTACGGCCGCGAACTGGAGATTCGTAATTTCAAGCCGCGCGACTATTGGCGGGTCACCGCTACCTTCGAGATCGCGAAAGGGAAGTACGAAGGGGTGTATCAACGCGCGAACTTCAAGAAGGTTGAGAATGATGAGCACGATCGCATCGACCGAGTTTGGACCAAAGCGGTAGCCGAGGCGGTGCTCGCAACATGTCAGGGTCAGCCGTTGGCGTCCGTCACCGAGGAGAAGAAAGCCAGCACCCAAGCCGCTCCCCGCCTCTACGACTTGACCACCCTGCAGCGTGAAGCGAACAACCGCTACGGGTTGCCGGCGCGGCGCACGCTCCAGATCGCGCAAGCGCTCTACGAGCGGCATAAGATGATCACCTATCCGCGTACGGATTCCCGGGCGCTGCCGGAAGATTATATCCCGACCGTTCGCGAAACGATGCAGAACCTGAAGGGCGATCTTGGAACGCAGGCCGGCAAAGTGCTGGACTCCGGTTGGCTGCGACCGAACAAACGCATCTTCAACAACGCCCAAATCTCGGATCACTTCGCCATCATCCCGACGGCACATGAAGCCAAGGATCTCGACGACATGGAAGCGAAGGTGTTCGACATGATCGCCCGGCGATTTGTCGCCGCGTTTTTTCCGGCAGCCGAATTCGACATCACCACCCGCATCAGCACCGTTGCTCCGAGTCACGATTTCAAAACGGAAGGGAAAGTCCTGACGGCGCCCGGCTGGCTGGCGGTGTATGGCAAGACCACGGTTGAGGACGATTCGCCGGATTCCAAGGCACTACCGGCCCTGGCGGATGCAGACGGTAAACCGCCGAAGGCGAAAACCGTCGATCCTGTCCTCCATTCAGAAACGACCAAACCACCGCCGCGCTACACGGAAGCCACGTTGCTCTCCGCGATGGAAGGTGCCGGAAAACTGGTCGATGACGACGAACTCGCGGAAGCGATGAAAGAACGTGGACTGGGCACGCCAGCGACGCGCGCCGACACGATCGATGGTCTGATTAATCAAAAGTACATGGAGCGCGGCCAGCGCGAACTGATTCCAACGGCCAAGGCGGAGCAACTGCTGCAGTTTCTTACGGCCGTGAAAGCCGAAGCACTCACCAGTCCCGCGATGACCGGCGAGTGGGAATTCAAGCTGCGGCAGATGGAGCACCGCAAATTCTCGCGTCCGAAGTTCATGGACGAAGTCGTCGAACAGACGAAGGGCATCGTCGATCGAGTGAAAGGATTCGAGGAAGACGATTCGATTGCTCGCGAAACCGACATCCCCGCTCCGACCGACGGCAAACCGCTCCGCGAGACCTTGCGCGGATACAAATCGCAAGACGGCGAGTTCATGATCTACAAGGTCATTGGCGGCCGAAAAATGGAAGAGACCGAGGTGCGCGAGCTGGTCACAAAGGGAAAGGTCGGTCCACTCGATGGCTTTATTTCCGCGAAGACGCGCAATCGTTTCTCAGCGTTGCTCCGTCTCGTGAAGGATGAGGAAAAAGGGAAGTGGAAAGCCGAATACGATTTCGGCGACAAGGTGGACTTGGGAACGGTTGAGCCTTATTGGACGGATCCAAAGACGGGAGCGCAGCTCTGTGAAGTAGGCTCGAGCCACGTGTTGCGTGAACGCGAAGGCGACACATGGAAGCAGACGTTTCGAATCGGTCAGCTCATGTGTCAGAAGCCCATCACGCGCGACTACGCCATTCAGCTCGTGGGCGAAGGGAAGACGGAGCTGATCAAAGGCTTCATCTCGAAGAAAGGCCGCCCGTTTGATGCGATCCTGAAACGCGAAGGGCCGAAGTTCTCGTGGGAGTTTCCGCCCCGCGCGCCGAAACTCGACAAGGACGGAAAGCCCATCGCGCGTAAGACCAAGGCGCCTCCCGATCTCACCAAGGCGACGGTCATCGGACAGAGCAAAGCCTTCAACGGCGAGATCCTCGAAGCCGGCGACTCGTACTACGTGCGTCGCCCTGATCAGGACAACCGCGTCGTGTTTACGATGAAGCGGCACATCTGCGCGAAGGAAGTACCTCCCGGCGAATTGCAGAATTTATTGGAGAACGGGCGAACGAACCTGATTGAGGGATTTACCTCGAAAAGAAATATGCCTTTCAACGCCTTCCTCGTGCTGTCGAAGAGCAGGACCAAGGTGGAGTTCGAGTTTCCGCCGCGGTAGTCTTTTTAGGGCGGGCGACCTTCCCGCGGATCAAGGTTAAGTCACCGCCGTTTCGCAAGGCAGAGCGGGTCGTACCAGCCCTCTCATCCTGAGACCCGGACCAACGTTGCGTTGGGTGCATGGACCATGAACTCATGGTGTCATGGAGAGGAGCACAGCGACGCGGCCATCCCTCTGAAATTTCAGCTGGATTGCCATGCCGGCAAAGCGGCTCGCAATGGCAAACAGCAGGTGTTCAACAGCAGCAATGCGAAGAATCCAGTGCGAGTTGAGTTGTCTAAACTTCCACCACGATAAGCGGTGAGGCGGGCATTCAGTGGATCCTTCGCTTCGTTCAAAGTGAAAAAGTGGGGTTCATCAGCAGCCCCTTTCTGCTGCGCCTGTGTTCGACCGGACAGAAACGGGCTCTGCCATTCTGCAGGCAGTTTAGCGAAGAATCGGTTGCTCGTGAGCGAGCAGGCCAGTCGAGCCCGCCCTCGAATCGCTCCGCTTAGTATAACAACCCGTTTAGCAGTGCGGGCCAGTCGCCATGCTCGCTTTCGCATTCACCCATGCATCCGGTGGTCTTCCACTCCGCGGAACCCCGCAGACTTGAGGAACCCGATAGGTGGCTCCTGCGTCCCTGTACCGTGACCTCGCGCAAGAATTTCCTCATCTCCGTGTTGCTGCTTACGACGATCACGACTGGCGTCATTGCGTGGAAGCAGTACCAAGAGCTCACCGAGTTACGTGCTGCCGCCTTGAACAAAGACGAGCGCGCTGAGTGGCAGAAGCGGCTCTGGGCAACGGAAAAGAAGCGCGTCGAACTCGAGACGCAGGTAACGGCACTTGAAAAAAAGGACGAACCACGACCGGAAGCGGCTGTTGACGACAGTCCCGCCGAAGGCCCGCCTTCGAATCGCCGAAATGGTCCGCGGAACTTCATGTCGATGATGGATCGTCCAGAGGTCCAGCGCATGATGGCATTGCAACAGAAGGCCTCGTTGGATTCGCGCTACTCCGCGCTGTTTAAAAACCTCGCGCTTACGCCGGAGCAACTCGACAAGTTCAAAGACCTTCTGGTCGAGAAACGAACGGCGATGATGGACGTCGTCGCCGCAGCTCGCGGAGAAGGCATTAATCCCCGCAGCGATCGTGAGGCATTCGAAAAATTGGTGGCCGGTGCGCAGGCCGAAATCGACGCATCCATCCGCGCAACGCTCGGCGACG
>JBDSPT010000005.1:0-7124 GCA_039930205.1 Opitutus sp.
TTTCACCGGCGGTAAATCCACTGATCGTGCCCGCCGGCCCGGCGAACCCTGATTCGAGTGTCTCAACCAATCCGTACCTGCAAACTTCGCCGCCACCGCCGCCGATTCATCTTATCGGCGCCAAGGATATTCCAGCGTCGTTTGCACCGCCATCGAGCGGATCAAACCCTTCATTGATGCCACCGACAGGGATTCCTTCTCGCGAACAAGCGAAGCCGACGGTGAATGAACCGTTGCGGCCCGCTGACGACGCCCGGCTTTTCAAGCAGCTCAAGCGCTTTTAGGGTTGGATTCAATCGGGCCGACCGATTGTCTCGCGTGTTTCAAACATGGCATTGGCGCTTTTATTTGCAGGACAAGGATCACAGAAGATTGGAATGGGGCAGTCACTCTACGCGGGATCCGCGGTCGCCCGAACGCTTTACGATCAAGCCAACGAAGTGCTTGGATGGGACTTAAAGAAGACGAGCTTTGACGGTCCCGAAACGGCTCTGACACAGACGAACGTCTGCCAACCCGCACTTTTCGTTCACGGTTTGGCGCTGTTAGGCGCGCTTCGTGAGCAAGGTAGGCTGTCCTCTTTCGAGTACGCGCTGGGCCTGAGTCTCGGCGAGGTCACCGCTTACTGTGCTGCTGGCGTTTTCGATTTTGCGACTGGCTTGAAGATCGTCGCTGAACGCGGTCGACTCATGCAACAAGCCTGTGAACAGACCACGGGCGGTATGGCCGCAGTGATTGGCGAGGAGCGTGCGAAGGTGGCCGACCTTTGCCACGAGTTCGACGTCGAGCCGGCCAACTTCAACGCGCCTGGCCAGATCATCATTTCCGGCGAGAAGTCCAGGATCGATGCCGCGGTTGCTGCAGCAAAGGATCGAGGCATCAAGAAAGTCATGCCTCTCAATGTTGCGGGGGCGTACCACAGCCGCTTGATGGAGCCGGCGCGGTCTGCGTTTGCCGGCTTCCTGGCACCGATCGCGTTTGCTGCCCCCAAGGTAGCCGTCTTCACGAATACGACTGGTCGGGCAATCAGTGAACCCGCCGACCTCAAAGCGGCGCTTGTCAAACAGGTCGTCTCCTCGGTGCTCTGGGAAGACTGCACACGCAGCGCCGTTGCTGCCGGAGCGACCGCGCTCTGGGAACTGGGGCCGGGCGGTGTGCTCGCCGGCCTCGCCCGACGCACCGACAAGAGTTGGTCGGTCAAAAGCTTTTCTGAATTTTCTGATTTGTCCGCCTGAATCGATGTCCGCTGAAAACACCCGAAATTTCTGTATTATTGCGCACGTTGACCACGGCAAGACCACGCTGTCCGATCGGCTGCTTGAGTTTACCAATCAGGTCTCGCGCCGCGTCTTGACGGAGCAACACCTGGATTCGATGGATCTCGAGAAGGAGCGCGGGATCACGATCAAATCTCATCCCGTGACCATGACCTATCCGGCCAAGGACGGAAAGGTCTACAAGCTCAACTTAATGGATACACCCGGGCACGTGGACTTCTCATACGAGGTTTCACGCAGTCTGGCGGCATGTGAAGGCGCCGTGCTGCTGATCGACGCAGCGCAGGGCGTCGAGGCTCAGACCGTCGCCAACGCACATCTCGCGTTTGGGCAGAAGCTGAAGGTGATTCCCGTGATCAACAAAATCGATCTGCCCAGTGCGAACCTCGAGCTTTGCATGAAGCAACTGGAGGATATCCTGACGATCCCGGCTGAGGAGGCGATCCTGGCGAGTGGCAAATCGGGTATTGGAATTGAGGATATTCTCGAAGCGGTAGTCGCAAGGGTGCCCTCTCCCCGTTGGACGGAGTACCCGCAGGCGCGCGCCCTGGTGTTCGATTCACTTTACGACGCGTATCGCGGAGTGATCGCATACGTTCGCGTTTTCTCCGGCACGCTGAAGGCCGGCGACATGATGATGCTGATGAGCACGGGTCAGAAATCCGAGATCAAGGAGGTCGGTGTTTTCACGCCGAAGATGGAAAAGATCGCCACGCTTGGTGCGGGCGACGTCGGCTACATCGTTTCGAACGTTAAAGACACCTCCGAGATCAAGACCGGTGATACGATTACGTTGTCGCGGAGTCCGGCGACCGACATGCTCCCTGGGTACAAAGAGGTTCGTCCGATGGTGTTTTGCGGACTGTATCCCGTCGACACATCGGACTACGAGAAGTTGAAAGCTGCCCTCGGGCGCCTGCGCTTGAACGATGCGGCGTTTGTTTATTCCTCCGAGAGTTCAGTCGCCCTCGGATTCGGTTTTCGCTGCGGATTCCTTGGCTTGCTCCACATGGAAATCATTCAAGAACGGATTCGACGAGAGCACGACGTCGACATCATCTCTACGTATCCGAGTGTCGTGTACCATGTGGTCCGCCACGGCGGCGAGATCATCGAGGTCGATAATCCGGTCAACTTGCCGGACCCTGGGACGATCGAGGAAATTCGTGAGCCGACGATCAAGGCGGCCATCCATATTCCGAACGACGCAATGGGCGATATTCTGGCCTTGGTCATGGAAAAGCGCGGCGTCGTGGATCACACCGACACGCTGGATGCAACGCGCGTGATGCTGACGTGCTCGCTCCCGCTGAATGAGATTCTGGTCGATTTCAACGATCGGCTGAAGAGCATAACGCATGGGTACGGTTCGATGGATTACGAGCTTGGGGAGTATCGCCCGTCCGACCTGGTTAAGATGGAGATCCTGATCAACGCCGATCCCATCGATGCGTTTGCCAGCATTGTGCATCGCGAAAAAGCGGAGGGCAAAGGCCGCGACCTGTGCGAGAAGCTCGCCGAGATCATTCCGCCGCAGATGTTCAAGGTTGCGATCCAAGCGGCCATTGGCGGCAAGGTCATCGCGCGAGACAATGTGAAGGAAATGCGGAAGGATGTGACCGCAAAGTGCTATGGCGGCGACATCAGCCGCAAACGAAAGCTCCTCGACAAACAGAAGGAAGGTAAGAAGAAGATGAAGCAATTCGGGCGGGTATCCATACCATCTGACGCTTTCATCAAGGTGCTCAAAACCAACTAAGCCTCTATGTTCGGCTTCTTCGAATCGCAGGAAAAGAAAACTCGTGAAAATGCCTCCAACTGGCTCGAGCTGTCCGACAAGGTCTGGCACTTCCGACGCGATCTTCTGACGGACCGCGAATCCGGTGAGCTACTCAGCAAGACCGCTGAGTTGCGGCAGCAGCTGAAAGCGAAGTCAGACGCAGCCACGCTCAAGCTCAGCGTTGAATCTCTCGAGAACGTCCTTCGACGCACCGGCGGTGCCATCTATCCGAAGACCTCGCTGGTGGAGAACGTGGAGTTCTTCCTGGTCGCAGCAATCGTGATTATCGGGATCCGCACGTACTTCGTGCAGCCGTTCAAAATCCCGACGAACTCGATGTGGCCAACCTATTACGGGATGACGGCCGAGAATTTTCCGCCCGGAGGCTCCGCGCCAGATATGTTCCAGCGGGTGCTCCGGTTTGCGGCCTTCGGCGCGAAGCGTCGCGAGGTCGTGGCTCCGGCAGCAGGAAAACTCTCCGCGGAGTTCGATGAAAACACCGGCCAAATGGCGTATCAGGTTAAGAATGACAGGACCTGGCTCGTGTTCCCCACGCAAGTGAAAGAATACTCGTTCTACGTCGGAGACACGGCCGCGACGGTCCGCGTCCCCCGCGATTTTAACGATTTCGACAAAGTCGTGGCGGAGACCTTTTTTGGCGGAGAAAAGGAATTTCTGAGGCAGTTCCTGCAAGCCCGTCGGGAACGCACCCTGCGCCGGCAAAGCAACACGCCCTCCACGGAGGACTACACGCGGGCGATGCGATTGCCATTGGGTCGCACCGTAAATCCAGGAGATTTGATCCTGCGCTTCGAAATCCTGACGGGCGACCAACTGTTCGTGGATCGGGTGAGCTATCACTTTATGCAGCCGAAGGTAGGGCAGGGATTCGTCTTTCGCACGGACCACATTTCGGGGATCGGTGAAGAACAATATTATATCAAACGTTTGGTCGGTGTACCGGGAGATGTTTTGGAGATCCAAGAGCCAACGTTGCTGAGAAACGGCAAGCCCATCGAAGGCGCGTTTTCATTTGACCAGAATTCGAAACGCATCGCGCCGTACCGCGGTTATTTCAATGCCGTTCGTGGCGCGAATCCTCGCAGCCCGACACAGTACCTTTTGCCCGATGAAAAGATGACGGTACCTGCAGGTTCGTTTTTCGCCCTCGGCGACAATTCCGGCAGCAGTCTTGATGGCCGTTATTGGGGTTTCGTGCCGAACAAGGACGCGATCGGCCGTCCGCTATTCATCTATTATCCGTTTACGAAACGCTGGGGACCGGCGAGATAGTCTCTCGTAGACTCGGCTTCGTTACACTCAGCAACGGTCTTTTCGCGTAGCTCAGGCCACGCTGGCGCCCGACGCACAATATATATTATGTTAAGTCGCGTAATGGGGCAAAAGTTTCGCCGCCAACCCTTTAAGTCCGAACCCGCCGAATAAACGATGAGGCCTGCTGTAACGACAACCTGCCCGCTCACGCTCACCCATTACGCACTGCTCAACCAGTCTGCTCCAGCGGCGAATCCATGTTCGCGGACTTGTTCTCTTCCACCCACCGCACGCAGAACTGAACGAGCTGTGTGGCGTTGGCCAGGTTGAGCTTTCGTTTGATGTGCACGCGGTGCGTTTCAACGGTCTTGATGCTCAGAAAGAGCTTCGCCGCGATTTCGCGCGTGGGCAATCCGTCGCCGATCAGATTAACGATTTCAAGTTCTCGATCGCTGAGGCTGCTTACCGGCGAATCTGAAACACCGTCTTCCGACCCATCAACGAAACGATTCAACATCTGAGTCGCGACTCGCTCGCTAACAAAAAGTTGTCCGTTCCGTGCCCGACGGATTGCATCGAGTACCCGGCTCGTAACGTCCTGCTTCATAACATACGCCCGAGCGCCGGCCTTGAGTACGCGCAGCGCATAAACGGATTCGTCGTACATCGAGACCACAACGACGTCGATTCCCGGATCGAACGCCTTGATATTCTTGATAAGTTCGATGCCTGAATTCCCCTTGAGCGAGATGTCTGCGATTACCAAATCCGGACGGAGCTTCATGATCTCAGTTGTGGCCGTGGCTGCATCAGCCGCCTCTCCGCAAACTTCCATGTCAGACTCAGCATTGATCATGGCTCGAAGGCCCATTCGCATCAGCGGATGGTCGTCGACGACATAAATCCTGGTTTTTAACGCCGGCTGAGCTTCGACAACGGGGCCGTTCGAATAAACGCGGACAGCCGGATTAGATTTGGCGCTCTTGGCGTTGGATTGCATGACTTGTTTCGCAGGGGTTGAAGGGACGATGGCGGCGGCAATGACCCTAAAGCCAGTCATGAGTTCATCGGTAAATCTCCTAAAGATCACGGGCACCGAACGCCGGGCTGCGTGACCAGAATCCAGAATTCGAGTTCCTTGTCACGAGAGCATGAAAGCGGCTCACATCGGAGCCAGCGGCTTCATCGGTACGCGATTGCAGCGAATGGCGATCCCGGGCAGATCGAGCGGATGCCGGTGGCGCGTGCATGGCCGCAGCCACGACAGATGTCCGACGCGTCTTCTACTTAAGCAGCGCCTCGGTGCAACGCGGCGAAGATCAGGTCGGAGCTGAAACACGGACAGAATCCTGCGACCGGTACGACCGTAGCGACTCCACTCAACCTGCACCAGGAACGTGAATACAGTAAATCTCCCGGCAAAAGGACGGGATTTCCATGACGCCACAAACTCAGTCGCGCTTCCGCGGCCGTGCTTCGTGAGGCTCTTCAGCGAGCGCATTGGCTACGACCGGATCGGCTGTTCCCGCATTCGGACACACCAATGCCTGGACGGTGGCGACGCCGAACTCCCACTCGCTGGCAAGCGTGTGGTACACACTGCGCTCGAATGTAAGGGGCAGCGTGGAGCCTCGTGCCACCATGTAGCCGCGGAGTGTTTCCTGCGTGGTCATGTCGGATGGAATATCGTTCAACGCACTCAGCGCGTTGAGCCGCGAGAAATATGGCGCGTAATCTGACGTCGCCTTCTGCCGCGAGATCGGGGCCGCTGCGTCGGTGGACGCACTCGAGTGCAAGACGTAGTCGAGCTTGGTGACGCGATCTCCAAAATTCTGGTGGTAATCAAACACTGCATACGGTTCACCGAGGCCAGCGGCCGCGATGTCTTTGATCATCGCGTTCTTGTGAACGATGACGGTATCGATTCCACGGTTGCGTGAAGGAATCGTTTCAGCGGTGTGCCAGTTTCGGTTCGTGTCCCTCGTTGGCTGGTAAGCCGTTCCTCGCCAAAGTCCCGCGAGCTCGCCAGTCGGATTCACGAACGGATAGACGATCGTCGTGTACTTCGAGCGGTACGCCTTTGCCTCGCTGCTGGAGGAGTTCAGGATCCAGTCAACCGCCGCTTGGAGAGCGATTTTATTCTGACCCTCGTACGGATGCTGGCCGCTAACCAGCACAACGAGGTTTCTGGGCGTGCTTGCGGGATCACGGATGACAAAGCCGAACAATGGCATGTCGGGAATATCGCGGCTAAAGGCATCCGAGGCAGGCGCTCCTGACTGGTATCCGATCACGAACGTGCTAGGCGTGACTTCGCTGGCTGTTGGCTTCACGAGAGCGTGAGTGAACACCTCGGTTTCCAACCAATCGTAGTAATCCGAAACGGGGAAATGCTCGTTAATCGAGACGTAGACGATGTCTTGCTCAAACGCGTTATCGTTCTGCGCTTGAATTTTCCAAGTCGATGCGCCCGTTCCGGTCCGGAGGTGGCGGTCGAACGCCGTCCACTTCACCGCGTTGGGTTGGTAGCTCCACACGAGCTTGATGTTTTGGAATGACACCAAGTCGCCGGATAGAATCGACTTCCCGCTACCCGGCGAAACGAAAGGCAGAACGAAAGAAGGGGTCTTCCCTCGCACGCCGCGAATAGCAAAGAGCACGTTTCTCCAGCGACTCCCCCCGCCGAGTGCCTCACTCGCATGAGCGCGTGGCACGATCGTCGCCGAGCTTCCATCGAACGTGGAGCGTGCGGTGTCGAGATTACCTCCATCCTTCGGTTCTGCGAAACTTCC
>JBDSPT010000006.1:0-5459 GCA_039930205.1 Opitutus sp.
GCCGCTCCATCCCGCCAACATTTCAATTGGAAGTGCTCGAAGAACGGATCCTCCACTCGACCGCTTGCAACATCTCCTTCCGTTCCGGAGACACGGCCCGCCAATTCTTCCGCAGAAGATAGTCGCCCAAAATCGTCAGACTGCCGTGGCCCTCGCACGGGATTTCGTTATCGATATGCGCCATGCCCGGTACGCTTCCCGCGGTTCATCGCTACCGTATGGCTCGAATCTGTCTGATCGCCATCGCGTCAGTCGTGCCAGCCCTGCGAGCGGACAAGCTCGACGATGCACGCGACCAACTCCGTCGCGGTCTCTACGAGGAAGTCCTCGTCTCGGCCCGTACCGCGCAACCCGAGTCACGTCAGGAACAGGAAGCATGGCTGCGCGTTGAAGCCCGGGCTCTGCTGGATCTCGGCCGGTATGCGGACGCCGAAAAGCGTCTGACCGGCGCCGGCAATCTCGCGCTGTTCAATCTTCCGCTCCGCCTGCTTCAACGCGAGGCCGCGCTCAACCTCGGCAAGACCGCCTCCGCCGCGCTTTCCGTGCAGGATGTCATGCAGGCCATGCGGTTCACCACCGCGGTGCGGGGCAACGAGTACGCCCGCTCGTCCGAATTCCAGGCTGCAGCCGGCGAAGCAGGTCTCGTTGCCGGACTCGACGCCCGCCTGGCCCTGGAGAATTTCCTCAAACCCGCGCAGCAAGGTAAGCCGGCGTCACGCGACGCGTTCCTCGTCGCCGGTAAACTCGCCTTGGACAAACGCGATTACGCGCTCGCTTCCCGCACCTTCCGCAACGGGCTGGAGATCGCAGCTGACGACCCCGATTTGCTCTGGGGCCTGGCGGCTTCGTTTCGCAATGGCGATCGCCAGCAGCTCGTCACCTACGCGGAGCAGGCGCTGCAAATCAACCCGCACCACGTTCCGTCGCACCTCCTTCTCGCTGAACACGCGATCGACGCCGAGCAGCGCGGGCTGGCGGCGATGCACCTGGACCGCGCACTCGAGGTGAATCCTCACGCGTTCGAAGCCCATGCATTGCGTGCCGTGCTCGCCCATCTGGCGCATGATGCCGTCGCCGAGGCCCAACATCGTTCCGCGGCGCTGGCGACGTGGACGGATAATCCGCGCGTCGACCACCTCATCGGCCGCAAGCTCTCCCAACAGTACCAGTTCTCCGACGGCGCCGCGGCTCAACGTCGTGCGCTGGCGTTCGATTCGACGTTCACCCCGGCGCGCGTGCAACTGGCGCAGGATCTGTTGCGCCTCGCGAAAGACGACGAGGGCTGGTCCCTCGCCGCCCAGGTCCACGCGGACGACCCCTATAATATAGAAGCCTTCAACCTCACGACGCTGCATGATCAGCTCGCAGGGTTCACGGTTCTATCCAGTCCTCACTTCCGGGTGCGAATGGCCGCGAACGAAGCGCTGATCTACGGCGACCGCGCCGTCGCATTGCTCGAACGCGCCCACGCTCACCTCTCAGCGCGTTACGGTATTCCGCTCGAGCAATCCACCGCGGTTGAAATCTACCCCAATCCCAAGGATTTCGCCGTTCGCACCTTTGGCATGCCCGACATCGGCGGCTTCCTCGGCGTGTGCTTCGGCCCTGTTTTCACGATCAACAGTCCCGCCTCATCCCAAGCCAACTGGGAGGCGGTGCTATGGCATGAATTTACCCACGTCATCACGCTGACCATGACCCGGAACCAGATGCCGCGTTGGTTGAGCGAAGGGATTTCCGTTTATGAAGAACGTCAGGCGAATCCAGCCTGGGGCCAGCTGATGTCGCTCAACTATCGCGATCGCATCGTACGGGGCCGAGTCCAGCCCATCAGCCAGATGAGCGCGGCCTTCCTGCAAGCGAAAGACGCACGCGACACTCAGTTCGCGTACTTTCAATCCGCCCTGGTCGTCGAATTCCTGGTCGAGCACTACGGATTCGAGAAATTGCGCTCCTTCCTGGCCAGCCTCGCTGAAGGCACTGAAATCAACGCGGCGCTGGCTCGCTCGTTTGCGCCGATCGAGGAGCTCGATGACGCCTTCGCCAGGAAAGCACGGGAAGTCGCACTCGCACTCGGACCGGGACTCGACTTCCGCAACTCCGAAGACGGTCTTGTCCAACAGCTGGCGCAGAATCTCGCCGGTCTCGGCGGCTCCCCGAACGTGCACGGGATCATTCAGGAAGCGCGCTCGGCCGTTGAAGCGAAGGATTGGGCCACGGCCCGGGAGACACTCACGCCGTTGCTCAAAGCCGATCTGTATTTGCCCGGAAAGGACAACATTCACGCGCTGCTCGCCCGCGCCTGCGCCGGATTGGGCGACACGTCAGGAGAACGGGCCGCGCTCACCACGATCATGACGCATGAAGGCGACTCCGCGTCCGCCGTTTCGCGACTGCTCGACCTTGCGCGCACCTCCGCCGACTGGCCCGCGGTCGCGCGCTGGGCGGATGCGTGGCTCGCGATCAATCCGCTCGCACCGACGCCGTGGCGAGCGCTGCTCGACGCGCATGAACACACGGAAGATCACGCCCAGGCCGCGCATGCTGGCGAAAATGTGCTGCGGCTCGATCCGCCTGATTTCGCCGCGGTACATCTGCGCGTGGCCCGGCAGCTCTCGACGACCGAGCCCGAACGCGCGCGTCGTCACGCTCTGCAAGCTCTCGAGGAAGCGCCTCGTTTTCGCGCGGCCTACGATCTGCTGGCTGGCTTGCCTCCGACTCCCACGCCGTCGCCATGAGCCACCTCCGATCGTTCCAACGTTTTTCCCTGCTAAGCTTCGTTGGGTGCATGATCGCGCTGACTTGGACGTCGTCGTCCTTCGCGCAGTTCCGCAACTTTCGCGGTCGTCCTCCCTCGCTGTTTGATCGCGGCAATGTACCCGAATGGTCGGTCGATCCGGCGTTCAAGGAGGATGTGTTTTCTTTCGCACGCCTGCGCTACACGAGCTATGGCGGCGGCCGCTGGGGTGGCGGTCGTCGTTGGTCCACGGATGCTCCCGAAGCAGATCTCAATCTGCTTTTTCGCCTGCAGCAGATGACCAGCCTGAAGGTGAACCCCAACGTCACCTTCATCGAGATCACGGCCCAGAATCTCGCAAACTATCCGTTCGTTTACATGGTTGAACCCGGCGCTCTCGAGTTCACTGAAGCGGAAGTCACGGCCCTCCGGGCTTACCTGCTCAACGGCGGATTTCTGATGGTCGACGATTTCTGGGGCGATGCGGAATGGGAGAATTTTTATTACCAGATCAAACGCGTCTTCCCCGATCGCGAGCCCATCGATCTCGGCCTGGAGCACCCGATTTTCCACAGCGTGTTCGACCTCAAAGCGAAACCGCAGATGCCCAGCATCGATCAGTTTCTCTCCACCGGACTTACGTACGAACCGGACGGTCGCACGGGAGCTGAAGAGGTCCACTACCGCGGACTGTTCGACGACAAGGGCCGGCTCGTCGCCATCATTTGCCACAACACCGATCTCGGTGACGGCTGGGAGCGCGAGGGCGAAGACGCGACGTACTTCACACGGTTCTCGGAGAAAATGGCCTATCCGATGATGATTAACATTCTGTTCTACACGATGACCCATTGAGGCGTGAACTCGCTCTGTATCGTAGCCCTGCGCGTGAGCGCAGGGGTTTCGCACCGAAGCGACTACATCAAACATCCCGCCTCCAGACTCTGTGAAATCACCGCCGCCCCTTCCCCGTTGTCGTTGCGAGAAGCGGAGCGACGAAGCAATCCATCGGAAATTCAAGCTGGATTGCCACCGTCGCCAAGGCTCCTTCGCATGACAAGCCCCTTGAGTTGGTTTCAGACACTCTGTCACGGAACGGGCTACATCCCGCAACAGCGGTAACATCCGCTTACCTCGCGCGAAAATACGCCCTCAATGTCGACCCGATCGAATCCAAACCGCACCACCCGCGTCACGCTCGACACCGGCGCGCGATTCTCCCGTTAACCTGCGTCGCGTCTTTCCTCTTCCGCTCTGTGCCCCTCCCTTTCCCTCCGTGCCCTCTGTGTTCCCATCTGAAAATCGAGACTGCCGATAAACACCAGGGCCAGACTATCGATCACCGATCTCCGTTCACGAGTGGGTTCACGAGCAGGAGCACGATGGCTCCTCGTTTCGCTCAAAATTTCCATCAGCTCTGACGCACTTCAGCTCTCTCCCTTATGTCGCTCGCTCCCGCTCACCTGCCCCCTCCCTTGTCGCCTGACGAAGCCGTCTATGAGCGATTGCAAGCCGGGCGCGAGCGAGTCGCCGCTGAGCTGAGCAAGGTGATCGTCGGTCAACGCGAGGTGGTTGAACAACTCCTGCTCTCGTTGTTCTCCGGCGGCCACTGCTTGCTCACCGGCGCGCCGGGTCTGGCGAAGACGCTGTTGGTAAAATCGATCTCGCGCGTATTCGATCTGCAATTTCAGCGGATCCAATTCACGCCGGATCTCATGCCCGCGGACATCACCGGTACCGAGATCCTTTCGGAAACGGCCGAAGGCCGGCGGCTCACGTTTGTGCGAGGGCCGATCTTCGCGAATTTGATTCTGGCCGACGAGATCAACCGCACTCCGCCGAAAACCCAGGCCGCACTCCTCGAGGCGATGCAGGAACATCAAGTGACCGCCGCGGGCGTTCGCCACGTACTCGCCGAGCCGTTCTTTGTGCTCGCGACGCAGAATCCGATTGAGATGGAAGGCACATATCCGCTGCCGGAAGCACAGCTCGATCGTTTCCTCTTCAACGTTCTCATCGATTACCTCCCGGAGGCAGACGAGATCGCCGTGGTGCAACAAACCACCAGTCGTACGGCAGTACCGATCGAGCCGGTGTTCTCCGGCGACGACATTCGAGCCTTTCAAGAACTTGTCCGGCGCGTGCCGATCGCGGAGGAGGTCGTTCGATTTGCGGTGCGCCTCGCTGCCTCGTCCCGTCCTGGCAGCACCGGAGCACCGACCTTTGTCGCCGACTGGATTAACTGGGGCGCAGGAACTCGCGCCGCCCAAGCTCTCGTCATCGGGGCCAAGGCGCGCGCCCTCTGGCAAGGTCGCAGCCACGCCACAATCGACGACATCCGCGCCCTGGCCGCGCCGGTGCTGCGACATCGCGTGCTGCTGAACTACCGCGCCGAAGCCGATGGCATCACCGTGGAGCAGGTGATCGAAAAATTATTGGCCGCCGTACCGCCCAATGTGTGACGGACAATGACGTTGAGTCACAGAGCACACGGAGCTCCGACACAGAGATCACAGAGGAATCAACGAGAACCCAATCCGTTTTACAGAAGGCAACAAAGCGTCGCTCGATGACTAAGGGCTTCTTCGTTTCCTTCGTTCTCTTCTGTTCAAAGCCCGAATGATCCGCCACCGCCCTCCTATGAAACTCCCTAACACCTCATGGCCTCCCGCCGCCTCTGTGTCGGAACTCTGTGTTCTCTGTGAAACGGTTCGTCACCCGG
>JBDSPT010000007.1:0-5826 GCA_039930205.1 Opitutus sp.
TGGTGCGGCAGTGCCCGGACGTTAGTTTTATCGTCGATCATATCGCGAAACCGGATATCCGCGCGGGAAAGCTCGATCCGTGGCGCGCCGAGATGCGCGAGATGTCAGTTCTGCCAAATGTCTGGTGCAAAATCTCCGGCCTCGTGACTGAGGCTGATCACACGAACTGGCAGCTCGCCGATCTTCAGCCGTACATCGATCACGTCGTCGAGTGCTTCGGCTTTGACCGCGTGATGTTCGGCGGCGACTGGCCGGTCTCAACGCAAGCGACGACTTATCCGCGCTGGGTGCAAACTCTTGATGCCGCACTGAAAGGCAGTTCGGCCGACGAACTGCGACGCCTCTACGTCAGCAACGCCGAGGAGTTTTACCGGATCTGAAGGATGGGCACGGATCAATGCCCTGTCTCGAAATTGAGCTGTCCCTCACGCCAATCGTTCCGTGCGTGCTGGACGCGACCCGCCCGTACGGAGTTTCGCTTCCGCTCGCATCCGTAATGATCAGTTGCATCCGTGGTTAACCGCATTTTGCCGGCTTAGCCATTGCCCAAAATGTTACGCGTATCCGCGAACGGTGTTACTACATGTTCGGTCTTCACGGTCCCCGATGGGCTTCGCACACGACTCTCTGTCGCACCGAACGGAAGAAAACGATTCGTAGAGACTCCGAAGCCGACCGAGCTTTAAACCGCGCGCCGGCGAACAGCGAAGAGTCCAACCATGGCGCCCGAAAACAAGAGCAGGGTGACGCCCGTATCTGGAACCGCCGTAGGAGCGGTCGCGGCGGCGGTGATCGGCGTGGTGGCTGATTGATCAACCAACGCGAGATCAGAGGATGACAGCCCCTCAAATCCGTCGATACCCTCCAGCTCGTCGGTGACAGGAGTCGATGGCATTACGGGTGCAGCGCCGTCGAGGTTTTGCGCTTCATCTCGCGACGGAGTATCGACTTTGGCGCTCGAGCCATTTGCTCCCGCAGACCCTTGGTCTTCGTTGCTCGCGACGAGTGGCGAGGGCTTCGAGTCGGATAACTCCTTGTTGGTCTGATTAGACCGAGCATCAGCCTGTTCCGTCGGTTCTGAAGTTCCTTGTGCAGTGCTCTGGCCTGCTGACACACCACCTGCACCAGCGGAACCTCCCGCTAACCCACCGCCACCACCCGATGGACCAGCAGAATTGCGACCACCTGAAGTCGCACTTGATCTGGAACTGGCAACCGACGGAGCGCGCGAAGATTGGCTTGCGTTCGCGAAACCGGCGCTCGTTGCGCTTCGAGTCGACGAACGTCGCACAAAGGTTGCCTCATTTGTCAGGGGAGCCGCAGAACCTTGGATGTCCGCCGCACTAACCGGCGACTCAGCAACGGCATCTGGTTGAAAAGATGACGACGCGCTCACGTCAATCGCCGGGGACGCGGCGGTCGCTGAAGTAAAACCGTCTGTCGTACCCAACGTAATCGCCGACTCCGAATCACCTCGCGGGATCAGCAGCGCCACTCCGAGCAGGCCAATGACGCCCGTCAGTTGCTTGGCGCCGACATGCGCAGAGATCCAGGTGAAGAACGATTTCATGGTGTATCAGTTTCGGCACGTCCGACGATCTACGTGCGCGGTGCGAGATAGTACCGTGGAAGTCCCTAAGGTGCCATGGGGGCATCAGATTTTTGGACATTTCTAATCGTCCGTGTAGTTGCCCACCGCTTACATTTCCGATGACCCATTCAGCCGCCATACTAAACCCCGCTCCAGGCACTCCTTTGCCATTCTGAGACTGCTCAAACGGGATCGAGCCCTGTCGCATTCGGCTGGAGCAAATTCGGCAATCGCGTCGCCGCGTTCGTGAGGACTTGGACCGTCGCGTCCCTGACCTCAAGGGCAAGGGCCGATGCGCTCATGAGCCTGGCGTCATCATTTATTAAAATGCCGTAACCCGGTGAAACTTGCCAGACCGTCAAGCGGCTTCGCGACGGCTCAGAAGTTCCGCGATCTCGACCTGTACGGAAAAAAAGCTGCAATCATGCGTCCGTCCGAGGTCTTCTCGATCGTTGTGAGAGTAAATCCCATCAAAAAAACCAAATCTCATCATGTCGACTCACACCATTCGTCTCCATCGTGTCATTCGTGCCAGGCCAGAGAAATTGTATCGCGCCTTCCTCGATGGCGATGCCATGGCGCGCTGGCTGCCACCCTACGGCTTCGTTGGCAAAGTGCATCAGATCGATGCGAAGGTCGGCGGTACGTTTAAGATGTCCTTCACCAACTTTACGACGGGCAACAGTCACTCCTTCGGCGGCGAGTTCCTCGAACTCGTGCCTCACGAAAGGCTGCGCTACACTGACAAATTCGACGATCCCAATCTGCCCGGTCTGATCACGGTCACCGTTAATCTGAAAGCCGTAGCCTGCGGCACTGACATGAGTATCACGCAGGAAGGCGTCCCCGCCGTCATCCCGGCCGAGATGTGCTACCTCGGCTGGCAGGAGTCCCTCGCCCAACTGGCTAACTTGGTCGAACCCGAGATCCCGAACTAACCGAGTTGCTTGAATCACATCGGTCAGGAGCAAATGCTCCCCACCAATCGTTGAGCGTCGCTGACCTCCAGGGCTCGCAAAAATCCGCTCGATTCCATCGTTTGTGACCACCCTTTTTTCCCGGCTCAACGTATCACACAACGCACGACACCGATGAGCAAACTTCGCTGTAGTATTACCACCTCGCTTGACGGCTTCGTCGCCGGACCGAACCAGAGCATCGAGCATCCTCTCGGGGAAGGGGCGATGAAACTCCACACCTGGGCGCTCCCGACGAAAACCTTCCGATCGCTCCATGGCGACGGCAGCGAGGGCGAAACGGGCGTCAACGATGACGTCCTGCGCGAAGGATTTGATCACGTTGGCGCCACGATCATGGGCCGGAACATGTTTGGTCCGGTGCGGGGACCGTGGGGCCCGGATCCGTGGACGGGTTGGTGGGGCGACACTCCTCCCTATCATCATCCGGTGTTTGTCCTCACCCACCATGCACGCGAACCGCTCGTCATGCTGGGCGGCACGACCTTCCACTTCGTCACCGATGGGGTGAAGTCGGCGCTCGACCAAGCCCGTAACGCCGCTGGCGGAAAAGATGTCACCATTGGCGGCGGAGCGAGCACCATTCAACAATTCCTCGCGGCCGGTCTCCTTGACGAAATCGAAATCCATCTGGTGCCCCAGCTGCTTGGTCGCGGGGAACGCTTGCTCGATCACCTTGACGCCCAACAAACGAAACTCGACCTGGTCCGGACGGTCCCAGGACCTGGGGTCACGCATCTGAAATACCGGGTCGTCAAGTAAGGGCAGTCCTGTGTTCGTCACCCGGCTGCAGCCGGTCGATCTGAAGATGTCGTTGGTTTTCTGATACCGGCTACAGCATTTTTATAAAAGATGTAGCCACGCCCGTGAGGGCGTGGATCCTTCGGCTCAAGGACTTGCCCGTCCACGCCCTCACGGGCGTGGCTACACGATTCCTGAATATGCGCTAAGCCGGAACCAGGTAGTCGGAAGTAGCCATCGTCGTGAGACGGTGGAAGGGCGGTGGGGCGCGCCGGTCATCGGTCTCACGACCGATGCTACAAGAATTCTCCGATCTCGACTGTATCGATCCGGCTAAGGCACCTCGGCCTCGGCGAGTCGCGCGCGATAGATCGTGCGGGCATGCTCGTAGTCCAATCGCGCTTGCGGCAACTCCGCGGCCGCGATGAACCGCTCCTTTTGCGACCAGCAGCGGTCAACCCCTTTCAGGCACCAATCGATGCTGCGGCGTGACGCTCGCACGGGTTTGTCACCCACCAACACCCAAATCGGATTGGTGTGTGACGAGGGCAGCACGCGAAGAGCGACCCAACTACTCCGCTCGACCGGAATCTCAAAGGCGAGCTCCCGCGGCGTTCCGTCGGCAACGATGGTCTGACGGGCAACCGACACGCCGTTCACGATTACCTCCACCGGCACCTCGCGGGTCGTGCCGATCCTCGCCCGCTCGATCGACCAGTAGGGCTTCTCGGCGAAATTCGCCCGCTGAACGCGTTCGTCAGGTTGATCTGCGAGCCGAGCCGCGATGCGCGCGGTGAGGGCCACCTTACCCGGACTCGCCAGTTTTAACTCGCTGCCATTCTCGCCCATTCGCGCGACGGATCCGCGCTTGCCGTTAACCTCTGGTGATGCAGCCGACGCCGTGAACTCCATCAAATGGCTGCGGCCATCACCGACGTAGTTGCGTCCCGCGCGGATGCCTTCGCACCACGCCTCATAGTTCAATTTGCCCTCGAGCTTCACGTAACTGCGACCAAGGCCCACCCGTTCATCGTAAATGCACGGGAAATCCGTCTCGCCGCTGATCCGCGTCCGAAATCCCGCGTTCAGGGTGTGATACCACATGTTGAGTTCCCAGACGCTGGGCGTGTCGACCGTCGACATGAAATCCACCGCCGGCACCAACGCTCCATCGGGTCCGGGAACTTCGTGCGTCACATCCATGATATACTCGTTCGCGCCAATGCCACTGTACTCTGGCATGAGATAGTTCGGCAGGTCGGTGCTCTTCAGCTGGCCGCCTCGGTCATCCCACTGGCCCGCTGTGCCCGACTTCTCCGGCTGCAATCCCCAGCCCGAATGCGCCGGTCCGACGAGCGCGCCCTGCTTTTTCGCCCATCGGATTGTGTTCAGCCCAAGCGTGGGCCAATGCCGATACGAATCCCCGCCGGGATACATTTGCTCCCGCAGCCGCAGCAGACACAAATGACCCGAGCGATCAGAGCCGAAGCCCGAAACCTCGACGTCGTAATGCAGCAGGTACGGATAGTGCGACACCTTGTCGTCCGCTCCGGTGAAGAATTGCTTCTGATAGTCGAACCCCGGTCCCCAGGTGAGATTCGCGCCCACCTTGAGATCCTCACCCTGCGTATGGCGCGCCATGTCGCCAGCGAGCACGCCTTCGGTCGGGTTCGTGTAATGCGAGCAGCCGGCAGCGTGGATGTGATGATCACCCGACCACCAGCCAAAGGTGGAAGGGTCAATCCACCGCTGTATTTGAAATGTCAGTTCACGCGTGCTCGCATCCACCTTCACCGATCGTTCCTGACTGACCGACTCCGGTCCGCGGTCCCACCGGATCTGATACTCTCCATCCGGCAGCCGCAGGGTTTCCCCGTCGCGGCGATAAACCTGCGGATGGAAGCCGAAGTCAGGTGCCAGTCGCTTGGCCTGCGACGGATAGATGCGCCCGGCGTGGTCCTTGATCGTGAACGCGGCAGTTGTGGGCTGGCCCGACTCATCGGAAACTCTCCACGTCAGCTCACGCGCCGGATGACACGTGAAGAGAAGGTCGAGGTCGTTGCGAAAACCAAGGTCTTGCGTGCCCTGCCCCACGCTGAATGAAAACTTCGCTTCACGCTGGCCCGCATCCCGGCTGTAGAGCTGCACAATGCGGTATTCGACCGCGAGACCGCTGAGCTTCGGTCGCAGTGGCTGAGCGTCGAACGTTTGAACGTCCAACCAAAGGTCAGCAGCCGGCGGCGCAGGGGTGGCTGATTTGCCGTGATGATAGTGAACGTCGGACTCGGTCTCTCTTTGTGCGCGGAATACGGATTGCGCGTTCGGACTGACGATCACCAACTTCGCCGTAGCGCCGGACTGGTTACTGACCTTGACGAGAAACTGCCGCCAGCCCTGTTCGACCAGTTCCGGTTTCGCCGCGCCGAGGGCGGCACTGACTCGCATCTCCGGATTGATCGTGACCGAGAAAAGCACGTGCGCGTCGAGCACCGTTTGAATTCTCGCGATCGCTTCAGC
>JBDSPT010000008.1:0-10560 GCA_039930205.1 Opitutus sp.
GTGATCGCGGGCGTGGGGCGCGCTGTCCGCGTGTTCATTGAGAACGTGCGGATCCGTGGCGGTCGGAGCGGCCGACGCTTTGCGGAAATGGTCCGCGGCGCAGCGGCGGGCGAGATGGTACATCCACGCGGTGAAGCTGCCGTCGTCGCGGTACGTGTGCCGGTACTTCAGCATGCGTTGAAAAACGATTTGCGTGATGTCTTCGGCGGCGGTGCGCTGCCCGATTAGCTTGGCCAGGAAACCGAACAACGGGCCGTGGTGGCGTTCGAAAAGTTCTCCGAGGGCGTCGAGTTCGCCGTCGCGCACGGCGAGCATCAAATCATGGTCCGAGAAGGGAGCGGTGGCGGTTTCCACGGGAGACGCGCGGTCTTCAACCACGTATGCGGCAGATTGAGAACGAATTTCTAAGGAGTCGGCGATCACGGGAGCGAGGAAGCATGCGGTTCGACGGGAGAAACCGGGCGGGCGGGGATTCGTTACAGATTTTTTTAGGCGATGGACTGCGGACCGGGGAGGGTAACAACGGAGCCACGTGCCCTCTGGTGCCAGAAAGGGGATTCACACCGCCGTGGGATCGTCATTCTGAGTCGCCGAATCAATGCGCGAAGAAGCAAAACTCCGGTTGCGCGGTTACGCTGGCCGACTTACGTCAACCGCATGAACCGTCGCGATTTCGTTGTCCGTTCGTCCTTGCTGGTTTCGGCGGCTTTGCTGCCTCGCTCGGGTTACTCGGCTGAACCCCCCATGGGTGCTCCGAAAGCCACGCCACTTCCCTCGGTGACTGAATTCCGTCCGCTCCGTCGCGGCGTCGGCGTTTTCACCGGACGCGGAGGATCGATTGGCTGGCTTTCCTCGAAAGACGCTTTGGCCGTGGTGGACACCCAATTTCCTGACACCGCCGCAATCTGCCTTTCGGGCATTCCGGACATTGGGCAGCGCAAGATCGATGTCGTGCTGAATACGCATCATCATCCCGACCACACGAGCGGCAACGGTGTGTTCAAGGCTGCCGCGAAAACCATCGTCGCGCAGGAGAACGCACCGAAACTACAGATGGAGCGGGCGGAGAAGGACGGAACCGTCGACCGGCAGGTGTTCGCCAACGAAACGTTCGCGGAAGTCTGGCGGCGTGATTTGGGCGATGAGACGGTCTCGGCCCAGTACTTCGGCGCTGCGCACACGAAGGGCGATGTCATTGTACACTTCGAAAAAGCCAACGTCGTGCACCTGGGCGATCTGACGTTCAACCGACTCTATCCCGTGATCGACCGGCCAGGCGGAGGCAATATCCGTCATTGGATTACGGTTTTAGAGGAAGCGACCAGGACGTATCCGGCGGATGCGATCTACCTCTTCGGCCACGCCGGTCCAAAGTTCGGAGTTACGGGCGGACATTCTGAGATCAACGCGTTCCGCGACTACTTGAGCGGCTTGCTGGCGCACGTCGAAAAACAAATCGCGGCGGGGAAAACGAAGGACCAGATCGTCACGCTCGATAATCTTCCGGGCTTTCCTGATTTTCATTCGCCGCTGCCGAACCGCTTGGGTGGCAATCTAAGCGTCGCGTATGACGAGCTGAAGGGCTGAGTTCGCCAGACTGAGCCGGCAAACGCTCGCCAGCGGCGGGCTTTTCGTTCAACGATCCGGCTTCATGAGCTTTCAATCGGTTCGCAAAACCGTCCTCTTCCTCGCGCTGCTTTTCGTCATGCTCTACGTGGGCATGAACAACACGAAGCCGATTGATTTTCAGTTCCCGATCGTCGGCATCACCGCAAAGGATCCGATTCATCAGGCTGCCGCGATTATCTACTTCGGCGTGTTTGCGGTGGGCGTATTGGCCGGGACCTTACTGCACGGTGGCAGCAAAGGCGGGAGGAAAAGCAGCAGCAGTCGGGACAAGTAAGCCCGACTCCAGCGACGCAGCCTATCGCTGCAACTTCAACGTTCGCATCAACCAGCTGATGCGGTCGGCGGTGACCTCCGGTTTCTGGAGATCGTGGCCGGCGTCGTACATGGCGGTTTGTTTTCGCGGCATGGCGGCCGCGTAAAAGGTGGCGGCCGCTTCGAGACCGACGTACTCGTCGTGGGCCGCGAACTGAAAGAAGACCGGGGCCGGCGCGAGTTGCGCGATGAAGCTGATCGGATCGAGCGGGGCGAGCTGCTTCCGGTAGTCGTCCGGCACTTTCGGTTGTCTCGCGAAGAGGAACCAGTCGATGAAATGCGGCGTGCCCGCCATGAGTACGTACGTGGCTGCCCGCTGGTCCATCGCTCCCATGACGATGCCGTACATCGCGCCGAAATCGTGACCGACGAATCCCACGCGCTTCAGGTCGATGTGCGGCTGCGAGACCAGGAGATCCATCGCGCGTCGAAGATCGATGACCTGGTCGACCGATCGAGCGTAGTCTTCTTCAGGAATCCGGTTGTCGTACCATTTTGGCTGCGACCACATCGCGTCAACGAGCAACGAAACCACGCCTTGATTGGCGAGTGCGACGGCCTCGTTGAGGAACTCGGTCCGATTGGTCGTCTCGCGTTGTCCCAACCAGTGGACGTACAAGATCGCGGCCATCGATTCGCCAGCACGGGCGGGTGACACGAGATAGGCGGTCACCGGTTTCTTCGCGCCCACGAAGGTGATGTCGCGAATCACCGCTTCGTCGCGAGTTTCTGATCCGACCTCGACCAGATCCAACGGAGCGGAACGATCGTAGTCGAACATTGCGGTCACGGAGGAAGCGTTCGAAGGGGCTTCAGCGGCGGGCGAGGAGACAACGACTGAGGTGATTCCCAGAGCAATCACTCCGATCGAACGTACGAGGGCGGGGGCAAGCAACGTCATGGATCGAGTGAACCTCGGACTGTGGTCGTGTCCATCGTCGGAAGTCGAATGATCGTCCGATCACGTTGAACGGCTGCTTTTGCGCGCAGGCGTGGTCTCCTCCCGTAGGAAGCGCGCTCGCGCGCGGTCGATCGCTTTGGATTGCGGTGGCTCGACGCCGTTTTGGACGGGCCGGCGATGGCCCGCCAGCATTTCGACCGATGCGGCAGCGTCGAGCCGCGCCATCAATCCAGCAGCGTCCAGCCGCAAACCGCAGAAATTGTGCCTCGATCATTTCTTCCGATCCGCGCGAGCGCGCTCCCTACCACGAACGCACCCGGACTAGGACGTTTCTCCTGCTTGCTAGATTGCGATTCGCGAAGCCGGACGCGTCTGCTATCCTAAGTTCAGCCATGGATTCGCCGCATAACACCGCAGTGATTTTCTATGATGGAGACTGCGGGCTGTGCGATCGATTGGTGCAGTGGGTCGCGCCGCGCGATCGCGTGGGTCGCTTCAAGTTCGCACCGCTGCAGTCCGGTTTCGGGCAAGCCGCGTTGCGCAGGCACGGGCTGCCGCTGAACGATTTTGATTCGATGGTTCTGCTCGAGAACGATCGCGTTTATTTAAGGTCGACGGCGGCGTTGAGGGTTTTGCGCGGTCTGCCGTGGTGGCGCTGGGCGTACGCGTTCACGATCTTTCCGGTCGCGCTGCGTGACGCCGTGTATCGATGGGTCGCTCGACATCGGAAGCGGTGGTTTCCCGCACCGGAGGCTTGCGGGCTCCCGAAGCCCGAATGGCGCGGGCGCTTTATCGGCTAGGGCCTATTGGGAGCGGCGAAGGTTGTCGCAGACGATCGCCGCCGCAATGCCGGCATTCAGTGATTCGGCGCCGCCGTAACGCGGAATGGTGACAAACTCGGTGATGTGTTCGCGTACGGCCGGCGAAATGCCGCGGCCTTCGCTCCCGACCACGATGATCGCGTCGTCGAGCGCGTGGAGGCCGTGGACGCTTTTTCCGGCCAGATCGCAGCCGAGCACGGGCACGCGTGCCACGTTTTCCAATACAACCGACAGATCGGCGGTGTGCACGTGGAGCCGGGCAAAAGAGCCCATGCTGGCGTTGATGACTTTCTGATGAAAGAGATCGGCGCAATCGGGAGAAAGGAGAACGCGATCGAGCGCGAACCACTCCGCGACGCGCAGGAGAGTGCCCACGTTGCCGGCATCCTGTATCCCATCGAGCGCGAGGGTGAGTCCCTGCTCGAGCGCACGCGGCGCGAGTGGCTCGTGGCGGATACGTCCAACCGCGAGCACTGAAGACGGAGTCGGAAAGTGCGAGGCGCGCGTCATCTCGTCTTCGGAGATCTGAATCAATCGCGGCTGAGTCTGCGCTGCGGCCTCCACGGGCTGCTCGATCGGGTTCGTCCAGGCGGGCGTCGCATAGATTTCCGAAAAGCTGAAATTCGCGGCGAGCAGCTCTCCCACCACCTTTTCCCCTTCGATCACGAAGAGTCCGAGCTCCTCGCGATGCTTCTTTTCGCGCAGCGACCGGAGTCGTTGGATTTCGGCCTTCGTGAGCATGCGGTAAGGGGAACGAGAATCACGTCCGGTGGCGAGCCTTCGTCGAAGCTTCCAGCCGACAAACGGATGGGAGGCAGACCCCAATAAGAGCCACGAGGATTTGCGACATCAACGCGCCTTGCCCTGGCGAATCGGTTTGGTTCTCGTCGCCGACCATGGACACCACGCTCAACTGGGGAATCATCGCAACGGGCGGCATCGCGCGGGCATTTGCGATGGGGGTCGCGCATTCGAAGTTCGGCCGGGTCGTGGCGGTCGGAAGCCGCGCGCAGGCGTCCGCCGATGCGTTTGCGGGTGAGTTCCAAATCCGTCGAGCTCATGGGAGCTACGAGGCGTTGCTCGCCGACCCTGATGTGCAGGCGGTGTATGTTGCGACACCGCATCCGCAGCACGGAGAATGGATTATCAAGGCAGCCCAGGCGGGTAAACACGTGCTCTGCGAAAAGCCGTTGTGCCTGACGCGGGCCGATGCCTTGCAAGCGGTGGAGGCATGTCGCGTTGCGAAGGTGTTGCTGATGGAGGCGTTCATGTACCGGTGTCATCCGCAGACGGCGAAGGTCCTCGAGGTGATCCGAAGCGGTGTGCTGGGACGAGTGGGATTGGTGCAAGCGGCGTTTGGGTTCACGAACGCGTTCGATGCGAAGAACCGGTTTTGGGACAAGGCGCTGGGAGGTGGCGGCATTCTTGATGTCGGCTGTTATCCCGTGTCGTTCTCGCGTCTCATCGCGGGCGCGGAATCTGGCGATTCTTTGGCCGAGCCGATCGCCGTGACGGGCGCTGTCCACCTTCATCCGGATACGGGGGTGGATGCGTGGGCGGCCGCGACGCTGCAGTTTGCGAGTGGAATGGTGGCGCAGGTATCTACGAGCATCTCTTTGATGCAGGACAACGTCGTGCGCATCTACGGCTCCGAAGGCTGGCTGCTGATTCGCGAACCGTGGCTTCCGGGGAAAGAAGGCGGCGCCGTGGCGATCGAGCATTATCGCGGTTCCGATCCGACTCCCGCGCTCATCTCAATTCCCGCTTCCGGATGGTTGTACGGGCTTGAAGCCGATGCGTTTGCCAAGGCGTTAGCGGCTGGATTGTGGGACGTTCCAGAGATGTCGACTGACGATACATTGGGCAACATGGCGGTGTTGGACGCCTGGCGCGGCTGCTCGTCGCGCTGAGGTAGGGGCCAGAATGACAAGTGCGAGTGCAATGACCGACCGGAGTTCTCCTCACGCCATTCGCCGACCTGACGTTTGACTTTGAATTCCGCGGGCGAGTGGTAATGGTTTCGCGCATGAGACGTTTCCTGCCGCTCGTCGCTCTCGTCGTTACGCTCTCCGTGATCTGCGCGCCGTTTGCTTTCGCCGCATCGAGCACGAATCTGGTGCAGCCGTCGGGATCTGACCGCTCGCCCTCGGCTCCGTTTGCGACGGCGATCTCAACCGTCACGGGCATTGCTATTTCCCCGCTGCTCGGCACCGGCGTTTACGGCGCCTACCAGTGGTGGCAGGCCAAGACCGATCAGCGCGCTGCGCTGCCTTGGTACGCGCAAGTGAAGTTCTGGTTGCCGGCGCTGCTGGTGGTCGGGGTGTGTGCCGCGAAAGATGCCTTCGGCGCCGTACTGCCGCCGGGCTGGAAAAAACCGCTGGATGTGGTGGAGACGATCGAAAATAAATTCTCCGGTCTGGTGGCAGCCGGTGCCGTGGTTCCTTTTACCATGGCTGCGGTCTCGAAGGCGATGGTGGGCACGACGGATGTCGGTCATGGATTCACGACAAGCGGCCTCGCGATGCTCTCCCTCGGCACGTTGGACATGTCATCATTGTTGAGTGTGCTCACCGTTCCTTTTGGCGTCGCGGTGTTCGCGGTGGTCTGGATGGCTTCTCACGCGATCAATGTATTGATTCTCCTGAGTCCGTGGGGCGCGATTGACGCAGCACTGAAGGGCATGCGGACCGGATTGTTAGGACTGCTCGCGTTGACGTCGGCGCTGAATCCGTGGTGGGGCGCTGCGTTGTCTGTCGTGATCATCGTCGTCGCGTACTTCGCTTCCGGCTGGGCGTTTCGGCTGACGACGTTCGGCACCATTTTCAGCTGGGACTTTTTCACGATTCGTCGGAAGCGGTTCCTGCCGCGGGACAATGGCAACAAGCTGTTCGCGGGCGGAAATCTGCCGGGTGTTCCTCCGCGCACGTACGGACGCCTGATCCTGCAATCGACCGGGAACTACGAATTCTCATACTGTCCGTGGCTATGGCTACCCGTGAAAACGGCAGCAGTTCCGGCTTCGATGGAAACACTCGCGGTCGGGAAGGGCCTGTTCATCTCCAGCATCATCACGGAAACATCGGGCACGCTCTTCCTGCTTCCGCCGCGCTATCACGGTCACGAGGAAACCATCGTTGAGGTGTACAAGATGGGTGGCGGCGTGCGCGATGTCGGTTTACGCAAGGCTTGGAGTGTGATGCAGGAACTTTTTGGCGGCACGGTGGCGAAGACCCAGATGGTGTGAGCAGGTCGCGATCGCGCCCGACGTTGCGCGGCACCGTGCGTGTCGTGCTCGCGATTTTTTTCATCGCCGCCGGCATTAATCATTTTCGTGATCCCGAACTTTACCTTGGCATGATGCCGACGTGGGTGCCGTGGCCGGGCGCGTGCAACGTGATTTCGGGAGTCGGCGAGATTGCCGGTGGAATTGGAATTCTCATCCCGCGGTTGAGACGCCTTGCGGGCTGCGGATTGATCCTGCTGCTGATCGCAGTTTTTCCGGCGAACGTGCAGGCCGCGCTAGTTGGGCATATCCCAGGAATGGACGTTTCGCCATTGGCGCTCTGGCTTCGTTTGCCCTTTCAACCCGTGTTTATCGGCGTCGTCTGGTGGATCGCGATCTGGCGTCCGGTGACCGGCAGCCAGGTCCCACCGTCCTCGGTGGGCCGCGGCTAGAGTGTTTTAAAGAAAACGGCAGCCGATCGCCTGTCATTACGAGAAGCGACGGAATTCTCGCGGTCGCTGCCCTAGCTCCCTGGCAACTGCGACGACTGATACGCAAGCAGTTTCCAATGCCCTGCTTCCTCTCGCCACACGGCAAGGAAACGCAGTCGGAGCTCGACGGCTTGGTTGTTCACGCGAGCACTCACGCGGGTCACGCCCGACATGGCCACCGCTGTCGGCGAGATCATCTGAAATCCGACGTCGTGGGAAGAAACGCTGACAAACGTGATCGTGTTGGCCCGCGTCGCGGCGAGCAATTCAGCTTTCGTTTGGACGCGACCGTCGGCGTTCGCGTAACGGAGGTCGTCCGACAAAAGCGATTCCAGCGTCGCCGTATCTCCTGCGACCGTGGCGGCAACTCGCTGCTCATCCGCAACACGTGCAGCCGTGAACAGGTCGCGCTCCGCGGCGAGTAGAGACGCCCACGTTGTCGTCAGCAGCAGGAAGAAACCGCCGAATTGTTTTGTCCTCACTCGACCGACTACGCTGGTTCGCGTGCGGGGCTTGGCAAGTATCGGCTGGCCGTTCGGGAGATTTTCCCGACCGTGCGTGGTCGCGCCAAGCAGGTAATGATTCAACGGTTTCCCGTTTTTCTCTCCCGCGTCGATGGCGGATGGGTGCCACCCGCCGACGCGAGCCGAGGTATATTTCATTTGGCTTCAGTGTCATAACGGCGATAGTCCGCGGCATGTTGGCACGTTCTTCACCCGCGGCGTTTGGCCGTTTGTTCGACGAGATTGGCACCGTGGATCAGGTGGGCGTCGAGGAACGGGTTGCAAAATTTACCACACGGTCGATCAAGAAAAACTCGAAGCTCTGGGGTCTGCGGACCGCTGTCTCGATGGTTGATCTCACGACGTTGGAGGGTAAGGACACCCCGGGAAAAGTGTTGTCGCTATGTCAAAAAGCGCTGCGACCGCACGATGATCCCAGTATTCCACAGGTGGCGGCGGTGTGTGTTTATCCGGCCATGGTTCGTCATGCGCGCCGCGCGCTGGGTCACGATACGGCGGTGCGTATCGCATCGGTGGCGACAGCGTTTCCCAGCGGTCAGGCCCCGCTCAAGACCCGGCTCGCTGAGGTCAAATCCGCCGTCGGCGACGGGGCGGACGAGATCGACATGGTAATCAACCGCGGGGCTTTCCTGGCCGGGGAGTTTGCCCGCGTGCAGGACGAAATCTCTGCGGTGCTCGAAGCGTGCGGCACGACCACGCTCAAGGTAATCCTCGAGGTGAGCGAACTCGAGACCTACGACAACGTGCGCGCCGCCTCCTTCATCGCCATGGAGGTTTTGCGGGAAGGGGATTTCATCAAGACGAGCACCGGGAAGACCTCGTTGAATGCGACCCTCGGCAACAATCAGGTGATGCTTGAAGCGATTCGCGATTTCTATTTGGACACCGGGATCGCGATTGCGATGAAGCCTGCCGGTGGCATCCGAACGGCGAAGCAGGCGCTGCAGTTTCTCATCGCCGTGAAAGAGACGCTCGGTGATGCGTGGCTGAACAACGCACGGTACCGGTTCGGCGCGAGTTCGCTGCTCAATGATCTCGTGCGTCAGATCGAAAAGGAACGAACCGGAGCGTATCAGGCGCCCTATTACTTCAGCGAAGCGGCTGAGAGCTACTGAACCTGTGTCACACCGTTTCCCGTCGCACCACGCCGCCCGTCGTTCGGCGCGGAGCTGCGCCACCCGTCAGCGTGCATTGAGCATTTCATTTCCCCATGGCCACCTTAGTTCCTGAAAAAAAGAAGACCACGCGCTCGACCCGTCCTGCCCCCGAGCTCATCTTCGGCGACTTGTGGGAGTTTGATCCCGCACCGGAAACCGCGGACCCGAAGCTGAAGCCGCGCTACGATCTTTTCATCAACGGCGAATTCGTGCCGCCGAAATCAGGACGATATTTCGACTCAATCAATCCCGCCACCGAGCAAAAGCTGGCCGAGATCGCGCTCGCGTCGACGGCCGATGTGGACTTGGCCTACGCTGCGGCGCAGCGGGCGTTCGAGACCTCGTGGGGGAAGCTGCCGGGGCGTGAGCGCGCCAAGTACTTGTATCGGATCGCGCGCTTGTTGCAGGATCGCGCGCGAGAATTTGCCGTGGCCGAGACGCTCGACGGTGGAAAACCCATCAAGGAATCGCGAGATTTCGACGTGCCGATGGCGGCGGCGCACTTTTTCTATCACGCCGGCTGGGCGGACAAGTTGGAGTATGTGGCGCCCGGGGCGCGCGTGGCTCCGCTCGGCGTCGTGGGACAAGTGATCCCGTGGAATTTTCCCCTGCTCATGCTCGCGTGGAAGATCGCGCCCGCCCTCGCGATGGGAAATACCGTCGTGCTCAAGCCGGCGGAAACGACCAGCATCACCTGCCTGAAGCTGGCGGAGATTATTCGGGACGCGGGCCTGCCTCCGGGCGCAGTAAACTTCGTGACCGGCGCGGGTGAGGTCGGCGCCGCCGTCATGTCGCATCCTACCGCGGCCAAGGTAGCGTTCACGGGATCGACCGAAGTGGGAAAGATCATCATGCGGTCGCTCGCCGGGACCGGTAAGAAGATGACGATGGAACTTGGCGGGAAGGCGGCGAACATCGTGTTCGATGACGCGCCGCTCGATCAGGCGGTCGAAGGAATCGTCAACGGAATCTTCTTCAATCAAGGCCATGTGTGCTGCGCCGGGTCTCGCTTGCTCGTGCATGAGCCGGTGGCCGGGCGCGTGTTGGCCAAGCTCAAGAATCGGCTCCGCGTGTTACGGGTGGGCGATCCGATGGACAAGAACACCGACGTTGGGGCGATCAATTCCAAGGAGCAGCTGCAGAAGATCACGAAGCTGGTCGATTTCGGGGTGAAGGAGGGCGCGGAACTTTTCCAGGCGCCCTGCAAGCTCCCCGCGAAAGGTTTCTATTTTCGTCCCACGCTGTTCAGCGGCGTCTCGATGAGTCACCGGATCGCGCGGGAGGAGATTTTTGGTCCGGTGCTGAGCATCCTGACCTTCCGCACCATCGACGAAGCGATTGAGAAAGCGAACAACTCCGCCTATGGACTCAGCGCCGGCGTCTGGACGGACAAGGGTTCGCGCATCCTGAAGATGAGTACGGAACTCAAAGCGGGCGTCGTCTGGGCCAACACCTACAACAAGTTTGACCCGACGTCACCATTCGGCGGGTACAAAGAAAGT
>JBDSPT010000009.1:0-2894 GCA_039930205.1 Opitutus sp.
GAGACGAACGCCAACCTGCCGACGCTGCACCGGTATTTCAAACTGCGCGCGAAAATGTTGGGCATTTCCGACCTGCGATACTGGGACATTTATCCGCCGATCGTGGCGTCAGACAAAACGTTTCCGCTCGCCACGGGCCAGGCACTGGCCACGGCGGCAGTCGAGCCGTTGGGCGCCGCCTACCAGAAGACGTTCAGCGATAGTCTCGCGGGTCGCTACACGCATTACTATCCGCAGCCGGGCAAACGCTCCGGTGCCTACATGAACGGCAGTGTCCACGACGCACACAGTTTCGTGCTGATGAATTACAATGACGACTACGAGTCGGTCTCAACGCTCGCTCATGAATGGGGGCACGGGGTTCACTCGCTCCTCGCCAACAGCAGCCAACCGTCGACGAACGCGCGGTACTCGATCTTCACGGCAGAAATCGCCTCCACGCAGAATGAAGTGCTGTTGCTGGAGCACATGCTCAAGATTGCCCAATCGGACGACGAGCGCCTCTACTATCTTGGCTTCGCGCTCGAGAACATGCGCGGCACGTTCTTTCGCCAGGCGATGTTCGCTGAATTCGAACTCACGATTCATGAGATCGTAGAGCAGGGCGGTTCGCTTTCAGGCCAGAAACTCAGCCAGATCTATGGCGACTTGCTGCGTCGTTATCATGGCGACGCAGAAGGCGTGCTGAAGATCGATGACATGGTCACGGTCGAGTGGGCCTACATTCCACACTTCTATCGCCGGTTCTACGTTTACCAATACGCGACCTCGATCGCGGCCGGGACGGCATTTGCCGAACGAATCCTGAAAGGCGAGCCCGGCGCCGTGGACACCTACCTCGGACTTTTGAAGGCCGGCGGCTCGGACCACCCGTATGACTTGGTGAAGCGCGCAGGAGTGGATCTGGCAACGCCCGCACCCTATCGTGCGCTCGTCGCCCGTATGAATCTGATCATGGATCAGATCGAAAAGATCCTCGCCACGCGCGCCGCGGCTGTCCCGCCGAGCATCAAGTAAGTATTTGATTACGAGTGAGGCGGACGAGCCGGCAAACCTCCTTCAACCGGGGTAATGCGTAGCGTTGCCAAACGAGCATCGCTCGCTTTGCATTCCCGTCCCGCCAACCAAGGTCGTCCGCGCCTTGATGCGCGTGATTCTCGTGTCCAACTTTTCGACAGCTCCCAGCACATCTATCGTCGCGCCGGCGTCACTGACCACGGAAGCGGCACTCGATTCGTCGATCTTGCGAGTGCTGATGGAGACGATCCCCGACCGGATCTACTTCAAGGATCTGCAGAGCCGATTCGTCAGGGTGAACGTCGCGTATGCGCAATGGCACGGCATGTCTGCGGAGGAGATCATTGGTAAATCGGATCGAGACTTGTTCGCGACCGTCCACTCCGACGTCGCGTACGCCGAGGAACAGGAAATCATCCGCACGGGCGTGCCGCTCGTGGCCAAGGTCGAAAAGCTCACCATGAAAGACGCCTCGATCGCCTGGGGGTCCGCCACGAAAATGCTTTGGCGGGACGACGCGGGGAGGGTCATCGGCACGTTCGGGCTCACCCGTGATGCCACGGCTGTCAAACAGGCGGAAGAAAAGCTCGTCGAGGAGCGGAATCTCCTGCGCACGATCATCGATCACCTGCCCGCCCGAATCTACGTTAAGGATACGGCATCGCATTACCTCCTCAACAACCTGGCGCATTTGGTGATGCTCGGCATCCACGCGCAGGAACAGGCCCTGGGCCGCACCACACTCGACTTCTTCCCCAACGAACGCGGTCGCCAGGCTCTCGTCGATGATCAACAGGTGCTGACGTCCGGCCAGCCGATTCTGAATCAGGAGAAGTCTGACTTCGGCACGGGCCAGCAACTCCATTGGTCACTTACGACGAAAGTGCCTCTGAAGGATCTCAAAGGTCAGCTCGTTGGGCTCGTCGGGATCAGCCACGACATCACGCGGCGCAAAATCGCGGAGGACGAACTTCAGCGGCGTACGCACGAAATGGAGACGGACGTGCTGATGGCGCGCCAGGTCCAGGAAACCTTTCTTCCCCGGAATTATCCCATTTTTCCGCGCGGCGTTCCGGTTGATTCCAGCGCATTGAAGTTTGCCCATCGCTACATTCCCGCGACGACGCTCGGCGGAGATTTCTTCAATGTCTCCCAGCTCTCGGACACCAGGTGCGGCGTGCTGATTTGCGACGTCATGGGTCACGGTGTTAGAGCGGGATTGCTGACGGCGCTGATTCGCGGAGTGGTCGGTGAGCTGGGCGAACGCGCGGAAGATCCCGTGCATGTGCTTTCCGAAATCAATCAGTGCCTGGCCCCAATTCTCGAACGGACCGGTCAGCCTGTTTTCGCGAGTACGTTTTTCGGCGTGATCGACACGGCGGCAGGCACCCTCACCTACGGCAACGCCGGCCATCCTGCGCCACTCATCCGTCGCGGCCACTCCGGATCGGTGTTGCGTCTTTCGTCGATGAATCCCGAACCGGCCGCGGGGCTCATTCCGAAATTCGTCTATTCGCGCCAGGAGTGCCGGTTTGAAGCGGGGGATTTGTTGCTCGGCTACACGGACGGCGTGATCGAAGCCGCTGACGCCGAGGGAGAATTTTACGGAGACCAGCGACTCAGTTTGTTTCTCGCCGAAGACATTGGCCTGTCGGGCGAGGAGGTTTGCGGATTGCTGGTCGAAAAGCTGGCGAAGTACAGCGGCAGTACCGTCTTCGAGGACGACGTGTGCCTTGTCACCATCGAATCGACCGGCACCACATGTACGGTTCAGCCCGTGTCCTACGATATCTGATGCGCAGTCGCCTAACCGCGAGCGAATGCTTGCACGAGCACTCCCGCTGCGGACAACTCACGGCGCAGCATCTGGGCGAATT
>JBDSPT010000010.1:0-3960 GCA_039930205.1 Opitutus sp.
TGAATAATTCTTTCGGCATGTTAGGGATAAATTCCACGTTGATTGTTAAGCGCTTTGTCCCCTAATCGCCGCTCAGCCCAAAATGACCAAAGACGAATGCAAGAAGGTGGTGCTCGACATTATTGCCGACATCGCGCCCGACGAGGATCTCTCCGCCGTGAAACCGGACATCCGTCTGCGTGATCAGCTGCAATTGGATTCGATGGACTTCCTCGACATCGTGATGGAGCTCCGCAAGCGCCACAGCATCGAAGTTCCGGAGAAGGATTACCTCCAGCTCGCCTCGCTCGATAGTTCGGCCGAGTACCTCACGCCGAAGTTCAACGCACTCGCGGGCAAAAGCTGAGGCACGTCAGCAATTCCGAACGCATGCGAAGCCGGGCTACACGCCCGGCTTTTTCACGCCCCGGTCTCCGCGGACGGATTCGGTTGATTGAAATTGTTGCCAGTCGTTGAGGGCCACGAGTACGACTCTCGCGAGTGAATTCCGGTTCTCATTACGACGTGGCGATCATCGGCGCAGGGATGTCCGGTCTCGCTGCGGGAATTCGTCTGGCGCACTTCGGCAAACGCGTGTGCATCTTCGAACGGCACAATGCCGTCGGTGGGCTCAACAGTTTCTACAGCATTTCGGGCCGCAAATTCGATGTCGGTCTGCATGCGATGACGAACTTCGTCCGTCCTGGTGTGAAGGGTACGCCGCTCACCAAACTACTCCGTCAGCTGCGAATCAACCGCGACGAATTCGCGCTCTGCGAACAGAAGCAGTCGCGCATCGCCTTCGGTCAACGGGGCGAGACGTCACTTCGGTTCACGAATGATTTCGCGGTCTTCGAGAGCGAAGTGGCCCTTCAATTTCCGGCGCAGATCGACGGATTTCGTCGGCTCGTTGAACACATTAAAACCTATGACGACGTCGCGCTCGACGCGACGCCCGTGTCGGCGCGAGAAATCGTGGCACGTCACGTCACCGATCCACTGCTCGCGGACATGCTGTTTTGCCCGGTCATGTACTACGGCAGCGCGCAGGAACGTGACATGGAGTTCGGGCAGTTTGTCATCATGTTCAAGGCGCTGTTCCTGGAAGGATTCGCGCGGCCGCTGGAAGGCGTGCGTCTGATTCTGCGTGTGCTGCTGGAGAAATACCGGGCGGCGGGAGGCGAACGGCGGATGAAATGTGGGGTGAAGCGCGTCATTTCCCGCGCGGGTCGGGCCAGGGCGCTGGTTTTGGATACCGGCGAGGAGATCACCGCGGACCATGTGATTTCGTCGATCGGTGCGCCCGAAACGCGGACCTTGCTCTCGGTGGCGGGAGACGAAAATCACGCCGATGGGGATCGCGAAAACGTCGGCATGCTGTCGTTCGTCGAAACGATATCGATCCTTGATCGGCAACCTGTCGAACTGGGTTGGGGGAGTGACACGATTATTTTTTTCAACGACTCGTCGCGATTCGATTATTCGTGCCCCGAGGCCTTGGTCGATCCGCGAAGCGGCGTCATCTGCATTCCCAATAATTTCGATTACGGTCCGGAGCGCACGCTGCCCGAGGGTATCCTGCGGGTGACGTGTCTCGCAAACTACCGAAACTGGGCATCGCTGAATGACGAAGAGTATCAGGCGGGAAAACGACGATGGTTCGAAGAGGTGCAACAAAGCGCCCGGCGCTTTCTGCCGCCGTTGAGTGACGCTGATGCGCTTCGCGCGGCGACAGTCGCGACGGACATGTTCACCCCGCGAACGATCACGAAATTCACCGGCCACTTCGGAGGCGCGATCTATGGTGCGCCCCTGAAGCAACGCCAGGGCCGGACCGAGTTGGAGAATGTGTATTTGTGCGGCACCGACCAGGGCTTCCTTGGGATCGTCGGTGCAATGCTCAGCGGAATCTCGATGGCGAACTATCACATCCTTCAAAAAGAGGCGGGGCGAGCGAGCGGTTGAGAAGCCGCGGGGTCAGTCGCCAGGGGCAAGGGTGGTGGAAATCTCCGCCGACTCGCGTATCCGGAATAAATGTTCACAAAACCGCGGCGCGGAGATTCCCCCGCAGTGGCGAAGGCCCCGTCCGTTTGGCAGCGGCGAAGCCGTGATCGACCCGGGGCGAACGTTGGATTTTCTCAATCCTCCGTTCCGCGTCCCAGAGACTTGGATAGTTCTTGGGTCAACGTGCGATTCTTGCCAACCGCGCCGAGCCTGGTTGATTTCAGACCGCCATGCCGATCTACGAGTACTACTGCCCTGACAACCATACGATCTACCAGTTTTTTGCGAAGACGATCGCGCAAGGTCAGACCGTTCCGAAATGCCCGCGAAATCCGAAGTTTCAGATGCAAAAGCTGTTGTCCACGTTCGCGGTGACCAGCGGCGGAAAGGACTCCGCTCCTCCGCCCACGGCACCGGGAGGAGCTTCTGCGGAAGACGCGCGCATGGAAGCCGCGATGGGCGCGATGGAGAGCGAGTTCTCGAACATCGATGAAAACGATCCCCGGGCGATGGCGCGGATGATGCGTCGAATGTCGGAGGTCACGGGCGAGAAGATCGATGGCGAAATGGAAGAGGTGGTGCGGAAACTCGAAGAAGGGACTGATCCGCAGGAACTCGAGGAGGAGATGGGAGGGGACAATGCTCCTGGAATGGATGATCCCGATTCGATGGGCGGTTCCGACGGCGACCTACCCAACGATAAGAAGGAGCCACGGCATCGGTTCCGCGTTCGTAAACCCGCTCCGGCACGCGATCCGAAATTGTACGACTACGAGTGAGTTGGAGTCCGGAAACGGGTCGAAGCACTTTGCCTTCGCGGAACAGAGCGGGAGTGCCCGACAGGGAAACCGACCTAGGTTGGATCGATTCAATTGAACGCGCAGATTGGCTGATGTCGCCGCCGCTCGGTACGCGAGGGGCCGAGTGTGGCCAATCGCCCATTTTTATGCTCAGCCCAGATCGGAGAGCGAAAAATTTCAGGCAATTTCGTTTGGTCATTGGCGCGAATCTGCGTCTAGTCGCGTGCCATGTCAGACGACCCACTGGTTCCTCGGATCAATGCAGCGAAGATCGCGGTGCTTGCCCAAACAGAATTGCTCCACCGCGAATTCGGGCGCGCGAAAAGCAATTGGAAAGAGGATGGCACGCGGGTCACTCCCGTCGACATCGCGATTTCTGAAGGAATCGTCGCAGAGCTGTCCAAGCAGTTTCCTGATGATGATTACTTCAGCGAGGAGCTCACTCACGCGACCACTCCGATTCCGCTCACGAAACGTTTCGCGTGGATCCTGGATCCGATCGATGGAACCAACAATTACGCCTTGGGCATCGCCCACTGTGCCATCTCTCTGGGCTTGTTCGAAGACGGCCGGCCCGTCTACGGAGTGGTGTATGATCTCGCGCGGCGAACGCTGATCCATGGGGGTCCAGGCCGTCCCCTCTACGACGGCGAGAAGCTCGTTCGGGTACGTCCCGAGCCGCCCGATGGGCAAACCCTCTTAGGATTTCACAGCCCGTACGACAAACGATTCTCGGCGCATGCCGCCGCGTTGGTGGAGAATTTCAAAATCAGGGGGCTCGGCAGCAGCACGCTTCATCTTGCGTACGTGGCCGTCGGTATCCTTGGCGGAACCGTGGACCACAATGTGAAGATCTGGGACATTGCGGCTGCCGTTTCGCTCTGCCTTGCGGGCGGAGGCCGCGTCGAATTCATCAACGGCGAGCAATTTCCCCTTCGTCAGTTCGACTTAAAGATGGCGCGCATCTTTTACATCGCCGGCAACGCCGCCGTGTGCACGCGTCTGCGACAGCTGATCGCCAGCTGATAGAGCCACGCAGGGCTGGCTGCGCTCTTAGCGGAGGCCAGCGACACTGGGATCCGCATCAGCGAAAAGGCCGGGCGCCCTCCTGCGTTACACTTGGTAAACTTGCAGCGGAACGGGATCGAAGATCTTCGCCTCTGGAATCTGCGCAGCG
>JBDSPT010000011.1:0-4567 GCA_039930205.1 Opitutus sp.
CGACATCTAGGCCGCTCATTTCCATCTGCTCGGGACTGGTGTAGGCCGGCGTGCCGATGAATGCGTGGAATTCGGTGAAGAGCGTTTTTTCGGTTAACTGAAAGCCCGTGGCCTTCGCGATACCGAAATCGATGATCTTCGGGACCGGTGCGCCGTCGTGCAGCGTCACGAGGATGTTCGATGGCTTGAGATCGCGGTGGATGACACCCTTTTGATGGGCGTGCTGGACGGCGCGGCAGACGGTGACGAATAAATTCAGCCGGGCGTCGGCCGGGAGCCGGTTCTCATCACAATAGCGCGTGATCGCGACTCCGCGCACCAGCTCCATGACAAAAAAAGGACGCCCGACATCGGTTGCGCCGGCATCGAACACCTGCGCGATGTTGGGGTGCTCCATCAGGGCGAGCGCCTGTCGCTCCGCCTCAAAGCGAGCGACCACCTCCCTGGTATCCATCCCAGTCTTGATGATTTTCAGCGCGACCCGGCGTTTGATCGGCTCGGATTGCTCCGCCATCCAGACCACGCCGAAACCGCCTTCACCCAGTTTCTGGAGGAGTTTGTAGCGACCGATTCGGTCGCCTGGCCTTTCCTCGGGAGATTTAATGGGGCGGGCGAAAAACGCGTTGGGCAAGGCACGCTCCACTTCGGCGTAACCGGCCAGGAGCGCTTCGACGCGGGCGCGCAGCGCGGGATCGTCCGTGCCACACCGAACCAGGAAGGCGGCGCGTTCCCCCTCAGGCAGATCGAGCACCTCGGCAAAAATATCTTCGTCGTGAATCAAGAATGAGGATACCAGCGCAGAAGTTGGTCGGATCAATCGCGAGCGGACGCGCGGGACGAAACACCGTTACGTCGCTGCGGAGTGGTCGGAATGGGGGTCGACTCAGGCGAGAGCAGGGCGAGGGGTGGACTGCCCGGAATGAGGTTCGTACGGTCAACGCGAAATCGGCTGTCCAATACCGCCACGCGCGTGAAAAATAGTTTGCTGTGGGTGGCGGCCGGTCGAAGGGCGTTGAGCTGCCGTATCTTGGCTGAGCCGCATCAATTCAGATGGAGTTAACCGCGGATTACGCAGATCAACACGGATGAATACATTGAAGGCGGAACTCGGAATTCGATGAAATGTAACGCACGTTGGGTGAGGGAATCTGTTTCTGAGTACCGGTCCAGCCTCTGCTTTATCCGCGTCCATCCGTGTGATCCGCGGTTTCAAGTGCATTGTTCCGGATGAGTAGAACTGACTCTATCCGCGCAGCCGCAAAATTTCCTTCCCCAACCAGGCCTTGGCGTAAGCGAGATCCCGGCCCGCCGTGCGGAGGGAAATATTGAGACATTCGGAGATTTCCTCGAGATTCAGACCGACGAAGTACGTCTGTTTCACGAGCTCGGATTTGCGGGGATCATGAACGGCGAGCGCATCGAGCGCATCGTTGATCAACAAAATCTCGTCGTCGCCGGCCGGCATGGGCAGATCGAAACCGGTGGCATTGGCGCTGATTTTTTCCAGATCGCCTCCATGCCGCAGGGCGCGCCGGCGCCGCGCATTGTCGATCAAGATTCGCCGCATGCCTTCAGCCGCCGCCGCGAAAAACTGCGCGCGATTGATCCACTGCGGCTGCGTGTCTCCGCCAAGCCGTAGCCAGACCTCGTGCACAAGTGCGGTCGGTTGCAGCGTCTGTCCCTCGGATTCACGTGCCATCTTCGCGGCGGCGAGCTTGCGCAACTCGTCGTACACGAGCGGGAGAATTTGATCGGCCGCCTGAGAATCACCCTGCTCCACGCGCTGCAGCAACTGAGTCCTGTCGCCGCGAGCGGGTTCGGGAAGCGGGGCCGCATCGCTCATGCGCTGCAACCGTGACGTCACCGATCGGATCCGCAAGGACACTCGTGAGAGGCCTTCGTGATTGCGGTCGAGGTGCGGACAGCTCCACCAGAATTCTATCAAAGCAAATTGGGAGCAGCTGTGATTCTTGCGGCCACTCGCGCTCATTCTGACGTTCATCGTTCAGGTTGGAGCAAGAGCGTGAGCGAACGGTCGCCAGCCGCTCACGCTCGTGAGTACAAATGCACGGTCGTGCGACAACTTCCTTTGACCCTAACTCCCACTCATTCAGCAATCGTGTAGCCGCGCCCGTGAGGGCGTGGACCGGCACTTCCCTGAGCCTAAAAATTCGCGCTCTCGCGTGCGTGGCTACCTCGTTTATTAAAATCTTGTCGCACGCTGTCGGAAACGTGTACCGGGCGCGTGCAACGCGGGGAACGATGGATCCTCGAAACTCGCGGGGTCTTTAACGGCCTGCCTAGTGACTGGGAGTGATTGTCATTTCGCCCGCAGTACCTACGGAGGTCACATTTCCCGCTTCATCGAACGTGAGAATCAGCTTTGCACGCACATTGAAACGACTGCCGGTGTACGGACCTCCCGTGACGACACCATTCAACACGATGTCGCTCGTTTGATAGTTCACTATGCCGCTGACCGTGGCGGTCACGGAGTGGCCACCGGCTGAAATCACATACTCACCCGAGAAGTGCTGGACTTTGGTCCCGACGGAAGTGCCGATATCGTGATAAACGACAATGCCGGGACCCAGATCGCCTTGGACAGTGCCCGTCCAAATGCCGGTGCTAAAGTTGAGTGTTTTTTGGAACGAGAGATTAATGGGCGCCGGGTCGGCTGCGTGTACGACGGGAGCACTGATTAACGTGCAGACCGCGAGGGCGGAGAACAGTAAGGACCTGAGTTGATTCATGGGGTTTGTCTTTCGATTGGGCTGTTTCTTTGGGTTGTGACTGCGGCAGGAAAACGCTCGGGAGCGGAATTCCGATGATCTCCGCTCGGAGAATGGAGTTCGCCCCTTCCACCGCCACGGAGTGGATGGTGCACGCACGATGCGCCGGCGCGTGGTCTCCCACCGCGGGCGATGGCCGACGTCGGTTGTATCTCCGACGTGTATCCGCTCAGCGATGACCGAGGAGGTCGCGTCACTGGGAGAGCGTTTGAGCGATTTGCAGAAGGGCGTGATGACGTCTAACGCGAGATTCACGCGCGGAATCGGCCACGGCGCAGAGTTTTTAAAAAAAACTTTTGCCCGGTGGCTCACGTCATCGCCGGAATCGGTGGGGAGATATTCGCCGCAAGAGCGGTTTAAATATGCCCGTTGCCGGTGCCTGTCGCTGCGAGGGCTGCGTCTGAAAAAGGAGTCAGGGCGGCGCCCAGACTCCTTTAGATCGCTCTCCGGCCACATCATTCGACGTTTGGGAGACTATGAAGCCGGCTCCGATTCGAGGAGCGATGGGCTGCCGGCAGGCGATTGATTGTTACTCGCCGGGCGAGCCGCTGATCGCTTGTTCTATTTTGGTACAGTTGAAGAAACCGACCGATCCATCGTTGAAACACTCGCTGTCAAGCGTCAAGACGTGACCCCTTGACCGTCTCCGGGTGGATCAAGCTGCCTGAGCGACCAACTATCACCCTGACACTATTCCCGCCCTGCCCCGGTCTTATCGAATAGAACGTCGAGGTTCGGATGTAGGTAGCGCACTTGCGCGCGGTTAGATGGAGCTCTGGCCGGTCCCTTCGTGAGAGCCACGACCATTAAACCGAGAAACGGCCAGAGATATGCCCTGACCGTTCCTGCATCGGCCCAGACCGCTCAATCCAGGATCAATCCGGCCACTGTGGCAAAGGCGACGCCGCCCGGCGCAGACATAATGGCGGTTAAATTCAGTTCTTCGCCCGGCTCAAGATACAGGGTTACCTGCGTGCTGGCAGAGTAATGATTGACGTCGGCAACGTACGGATCTGTCCCGTCGAGAGTTGGTTTGAGTATTCCCATACCAGGGGTTAACGCAGCTTTCGGAGGTATCGATCGGATGCCTATTTCTAGAAACTGATAAGCCTCGGTGGGCCTGATCCGACCTGTAGTAGTGATCTGTTGAATCATCAGACGCGCTCCCGAGTTGTTTGGCATTACCCAGGTGGCTGCTCGACTGCCCGTTGGGGGCAATAAGAAGAACGAAGTTCTCCAAGACTTTTGCAGGGAAGGCTGGACGTAAACGGGGGCATCAGGACCGTTCCCAGCCAAGTTGACGTCCAGAGGCCCCTGGTGAGTAATCGCAACTGTTCCCGTGACAGGAATTGGTGTGGCATTCACCACCTCAACTTGGACTGGTTGAACTACAGTAACCGGCGGCGGAGCCCCGAAAACGAGCGGTGCAATCAGAAAAGAGCAAACAGTAAGGGCACGTGCAGCACGTACCGACGGATTAACGATGATGGAAACGATCGAGTTCATATTTCATCTCAGCAAGCAGTTTGGGTTCGGACCGAATAGGACCGGTGGCCGGGTGACCACGTAGTCTATTACGCAAATATCGATTCGAAAGTCACTACTAGGCTTCGGATGTTAACCGTCCAATGCGGGCCTGTAGGAGGGGTCAGATGGGTACGGTCTTTCCATGTCGCCAGTATATCGATACGATGGTTCCGCGGCGATCTCTATCGCCGGAAAAAACCGCCTCGCCCGCGCCACTACGTGCGCCTGGCGGGCCGCGCGACACCGGG
>JBDSPT010000012.1:0-3174 GCA_039930205.1 Opitutus sp.
TCAACAGCATCCCGGACTCGCCTACGGCTTGATCATCGAAGTCCGAGAAATGGCACCACATTGTCATCTTGGAATCGGCCCGGGCCGGAGCACACCGCTGGCCTTCACCGTCGACCGATAGGGTACGTTCTGAACGGCTGGAAAGCTCGTCGATTCCTTTGATACAGGGTCGGTCATTCTACTCCCGCATTCTGAATAATCGGATTCAGGCCCTGGGGAACTCTCGTGCGAACCGGCCGATTCTAACCACCGGTTTGTCATTCCAAGACCAAAACCGGCGCAGAGCCGTTGAAAGTCTGCGCCGATGAACTTTCAGAATACCTGTCATTCTGAGCAACGGGAAGAATTCAATGGAGGATGGAGCTACGCTCGTGAGAGCGTGGATCTTTGAGCTCAGGGACATTCCAATCCACGCCCTCACGGACGCGTCTACACGTGTGCGGACTTTGCCCAAGGCTGTGCTCAAAATTCTCACTGATTCTGGCCGCTCTTTGTCCGGAGTCACAACGCTCGTTCGTTAAGACAACGAACGCAGTCCCGTATTCTAACGTCTTCTCCCCGCGTCGGTCCATGCTCCCCACCACTTTCCTCGCCGTCGCTGGTCTTTTCATCCTGTTCGTTGTGACCGTTGCATTTCAAAGGCCGAGTATCGTCTCTTCCGCTCACTGTTGATTTGTGCCCCTGCGACCGCGATTTGTACCGAGATAAATGATCTCCGCCGCTACAACGTTTGGAATCCGTTCGGCCAAGGCGACCCAGCCATGAAGACGAACTTCGAGGGACCACTGTCGGGGCCAGGCACGATTCTCGACTGGTCGGGCAACAGCCGCGTGGGTGCAGGCCGCATGGCGATCACCCCTGAAGCAACACCGCCCGCCCTCTCGTACTCATCCCAACGATCGTCCGCTGCGGACTCACGCCCACCTGGCGAACCCGCATCTCGTCACATCATCATTCTGGATCTCTCGACTCGCGATCCTCCTCCCGAATCGAAATTCACCTTTTGAATATAGCTGTGTTAATGTCGTGGTCACCACCTGCAAACAAATCAGCCCACCATGAAATACCTTCCTACCATCGCCCGGATTTTACTCGGACTCGCGTTTCTTGTTTTCGGACTGAACGGATTTCTAAACTTCATTCCACCTCCGCCAACCGGAATTCCTCAGGGTGCGATGGACTTCGGCGCCGCCATGATGAAGACCGGTTATCTCATGCAGCTGGTTAAAGGCACCGAGGTCCTGGTCGCGATTTTGCTCCTGCTGAATCGCTACGTCCCACTCGCGCTAACCGTGCTCGCGCCGGTCTTGGTGAACATCGTCGCCTTCCACGCGTTTCTTGCGCCGTCCGGCGTCGCAGTGCCGATCGTACTGCTCGTACTGGAACTCTATCTCGCGTGGAAGTATCGTCAGCTTTTCCGCCCTATGCTCGCGTACCGCGCGAGTCCGGCTTGAACCGCAGACTCGCGTAGATCGCCAAGGCGCGCGCTTACTTTTTCAGCCCAGCACAGAAACGCGCCAGTCGTTCGACGCCTTTCGCGATGATCTCGTCGCCCGTCGCGTAGCTCAACCGGAGATACCCTTCCGCTCCGAATGCGCTGCCAGGCACCGCTGCGACTTTTTCCGCTTCCAGGAGTCGCGCGCAGAACTCTGAGTCTTTGAGCCCAAAACTCGAAATGTTCGGAAACAAGTAGAAGGCGCCGTGAGACAGCTGGCACGTGATACCTGGGATTTTGATGAGCTCCGAGTGCAGATACTTCCGCCGGCGATCGAAGGCTGTCATCATTGTCTTCAACGATGCCGCGGTTTTTTCCTTTTCCTTCAGTGCGGCGAGAGCTCCGTACTGTCCGAAGGTCGTGACGTTCGACGACATCTGGCTCTGAAGCTCCGAGATCGCTTTCGCGATCGGCAACGGCGCGAGCGTGGTGCCGATTCGCCATCCCGTCATCGCATAAGTTTTGGAAAAACCCGCGACCACGATGGTCCGTGCTTTCGCTTCCTCACTCAACGTGGCGACGCATGTCGGCTTCGCGCCGTCATACATCAGGTGCTCGTACATCTCGTCCGAAAGGATGTAGAGGTTGTGCTTCACCGCAACGGCCACAATTGCCTCCAGTTCGGCACGCGAATACACCGCGCCCGTCGGATTCGAAGGCGAATTCAGAATCACCAGCCTGGTCTTCGGCGTAATGGCCGCTTCCAGCATCGCTGGCGTAAGTCGGAATCCCGTTTTGTCATCGGCCAACACAAATTTTGGGACGGCACCGGCGAGCTTCACCATTTCAGGATAGCTCACCCAATACGGTGCAGGGATGATCACCTCATCTCCCGGCGAACAAACGGCGACGACCCCCAGGTAACAGTTGAACTTTCCCCCGGGGGAGACGATGACCTGCTCTGGAGTGGCCACCAAATTGTACTCGGCCGCGTAACGTTCGACGATCGCCTTGCGGAGCTCGATAATCCCGGGCGTGGGAGCGTACTTCGTTTTTCCTGCACGCAGCGCGGCGATCGCTGCGTCCTTGATATGCTCCGGTGTATCGAAATCGGGTTCCCCGGCGGCGAATCCACAGACGTCTTCACCTGCGGCCTGCAGTGCTTTCGCCTTCGCGTCGATTGCCAGCGTCGGTGAAGGCGCAACGTTTCTGGCCCAGGTGGAAAGAGGCAACGGGGAAGTAGTCATTGAAAAATGCGGTGTTCACTAAAAGGAAACGCGTCGGACGAATGCAAGCTTGGCAGCGGCTTTGCGCGACGCGCCGCAGCGCGTTGCCAGGGCAAAAAAAAACGGCGGTCAAATGACCGCCGTCCAGAGTGTGCGCTGGTGAAGCGCGTTACTTCTTCTTCGGCTTGGCCGGAAGATTCTCGAGGGCGAGGCGGAGGAGTTCACCGACGCTCGTATCCTTTTTCTTCGCGAATTTCTTTAGCATCGCACGTTGGTCTGAGGTGATGCGAACGGAAATCTGACGATGCGGCACCGTGTTCGGCTGGCAGCGCTCGAAATCGAAATTTTCCATTGCAAGGCGGACAACTTCACTGGCCGTTTGGAGGCCGTGACCATTACGAGTCGATTTGATCTTGGCGATCAGAGCGAGTGGGAGATCAAACGTCAGGGGGGCGGAACTTTTCTTTGTGCGAGTGGCCATAAAAAATCGAAGCAGCTGGATAGTTCTGAATT
>JBDSPT010000013.1:0-2703 GCA_039930205.1 Opitutus sp.
CTTCGCGTTGTCCCAAGCGCCGCCGGCGTTGGCCATGAAGATCGCCTGAAAGAGACCGAAGAACGCCATGCCGATCAGGTATCCGATAAAAAAGAACGGATCGAAGAACGCCAGCGCGAGTGAGAAACAGAAGATGACGATGAAGATATTGATCATACCCTTCTGCGCATACTGCGTGCAGATCTTCACGACCTCCTTCGAGGCCTCGGTCGCCGCGCTGGTCGCATCGAGCTTCATGTTGTCCTTGATGTAGACCACGGCGCGGTAGGCGCCGGTGACGACGGCCTGGGTGGAGGCGCCGGTGAACCAGTAGATGACGGCGCCGCCCATCAGCAGACCCATGAGGGCTTCAGGATGCACCAGCGACAGGCGCTCGATCGTGTTCGGATAGATTGACTGCAACATCATGATGATGCCGAAGACCATGGTGGTTGCACCCACGACGGCGGTGCCGATGAGCACGGGCTTGGCGGTCGCTTTGAACGTATTGCCGGCACCGTCACCTTTTTCCAACTGGTGCTTGGCGGATTCGAAGTCGGGCTTGAACCCGAAATCGCGTTCAATCTCAGCGGCGATGTTCGGCTGGGCCTCGATCTGGGACAGCTCGTAAACCGACTGGGCGTTGTCCGTGACCGGCCCAAACGAATCGACCGCGATGGTCACCGGGCCCATGCCGAGGAAACCGAACGCCACCAGGCCGAACGCAAAGATCGGCGCGGCGAACTGGAAGGCTGGCGGCATCATCGCCTGGACGGCCGCGTGACCAGAGAAGTAGTACGCTCCGAACATCAGCGTCAGAATGCACAGGCCCGTCCAGAACGCGGAGAAATTGCCCGCGACGAGACCGCTGAGGATGTTGAGCGAGGCGCCGCCCTGTCGGGACGAGGTCACGACCTCTTTGACGTGGCGGCTCTCCGTCGACGTGAAAATCTTGGTGAACTCGGGAATCAGCGCGCCGGCGATGGTGCCGAGCGAAATGATGGTCGAGAGCACCCACCAAAGTCCCGGCTGTCCGTTCAACTTTGCGAGCAGCAGATAACTCGCGGCGTAGGTGACGCCGATCGAAATCAGCGACGTGATCCACACGAGATTCGTGAGCGGATGCTCGAGATTGAAGTCCCTGGCGTTGCTCCAGATCGAACGGCTGATGATGTCGTTGATCCAGTAGCTGACGAGTGATGTGATCACCATAAGGATACGCATCGCGAACAGCCATACGATCAGCACCCCGCCCAGCGCGGGATTGGCCGCGAGGGCCAGAGCGAGAAACGCGATGAGCGCCACACCGGTCACCCCATACGTCTCAAAGCCGTCCGCCGTCGGTCCCACGGAATCACCGGCGTTGTCGCCAGTGCAGTCTGCGATCACGCCGGGATTCTTCGGATCATCCTCGGGCAGCTTGAAGACGATCTTCATCAGGTCCGCGCCGATGTCGGCGATCTTGGTGAAGATGCCGCCGCAGATGCGCAGGACCGAGGCGCCAAGCGATTCGCCGATGGCGAAACCGATGAAACACGGGCCGACGATTTCCTTGGGCAGGAACGCCAGGATGCAGATCATGAAGAACAGTTCCACGCAGACCAGCAGCAGGCCGACGCTCATGCCGGATTGCAGCGGGATCATCAGCGTGTTGAGCGGGTTGCCCTGAAGCGAGGAAAAGGCGGCCCGCGAATTGGCAACGGTGTTGATGCGGATGCCGAACCAGGCGACGCCGTAGCTGCCAAGGATGCCGAGCATCGAGCACGCGAGGATCACGGCCACGTCGCCGACGGACTTTTGCTGGAGGCCGTAGAAGTAATAGACAATGCACGCTGCGATCAGGACCCAGAGCACAAAGAGGAATTTGCCCTGCTGGTACAGATACGTCTTGCACGTCTCCCAGATGATGTTCGACACGTCGCTCATCGTGGAGTGGACGGGCAGTTTCTTCGTCGCCGAGTATTGGTAGAGGCCGAAGGCCGCGCCAATACCGCACACGACGAGTCCGAAGTAAAGGATGGCGAAGCCCGAGAGTCCGCCGAAGGTGGAGAACTTCACCTGGTCGAGCGCGGGCAGGTTGATGTCGGCCTCACCGGCGAGCGCGCTCGCGGCGAGGAGGAGGAATGTAACGACGGAGAGGAGACGAGTCTTTGCCATGGTCATAAGCAACTGGTTGACGATTCGATGGTTGGTTCGGGCTGAGTGCCCCTGCCAGTAAGGGAAATGTGGCTGCGCTGCAAGCCCTTTCCCTGATTCCCCCTATCCCCGTCCTCATCCTCGTCGTCGTAATCGAAAAACTGAGGACGAGGACGAGGACGATTACGATTCGGAGCGCGCCATCGCCTCCAGCCAGTCGCAAGTCGCCGGCAGCACGCGCGACCAGTGCAATGACTGCGCGCGTTCGATCGCCTTGAGGCACATCGCCCGGTAGGCCGCTTCCTCCCGCAACGCCTCGCGCACCCCGGCAGCCAGGGCTTCGGGCGTTTCGGCAGTGACCACAAAGCCCGTCTCGCCGTGGACGGTAGAATCCACAAGTCCTCCAACCGGGTACACCACGGCGGGCGTGCCCATCGCGTTGGCCTCGGTCACGTTCAGTCCCCAGCCCTCGCGCAACGACGTGTGCAACAGCAGATGCGCATCACCCAAGCGCCGGTCCTTCTCCGCCTCGTTCAATTTCCCGGCGAACTCGACCTGGGGCGCGATGCCCAACCGTTGAGCGAGTTG
>JBDSPT010000014.1:0-10872 GCA_039930205.1 Opitutus sp.
CATCACGAGGTGCACCAAGCGCCGCGGCGATCGAGCGGGATTGCTTCGGCGCTTCGCGTCGCGCAACGACAGGCAGTCGGCTACCGTTTTATTTAAAGCACTCTAATTCCCCCGTCGGGGATTCAGCACCCCGAGAGTCGTTCCAAATCGCAGATCCTTCCGGTGAGGAGACTGGCGCTCGCGGCGTCTGCACCCGCTTGCGCCTGGCGACTCGATCTTTGTGTCGATGACTGTCGCGCCTCCGAAGGCCGTTGGGTGGGGGGTTAGGCTGCGATCTCAGACAGGTGCCCGGCGTGGGCGGCGACTTCGCGCGGCTGATGCTCGCGTTCGGCGAGATCGGCACGCGAATCAATGTGTTCTGCGGCGATATGCTGGAAGATATGCCAAGCGACGGCCGCCTCGGCGTCATTGTGCGCATGGACGCAGAGCAACGTACGCCCGTCTTCAATCCTTTCGGTGAGTCGCGAAATCATCTCCGGCGTGAGTCCAAGATCATCCAACTCCGCTTCAAAGCCCTCCGTGGTGGAAACGGTGCGAAAAAGCTGACCGAGCACGCCGGCCGCAGCCATCGGAACCGCAGTGGTCAACGGAACGCCATGAAACCCGTTGAGCCAGCAGCACACCGTATTGGGTGCATGACCGCGCGGGAAAACTGCGGAGAGATGTTCGGCGCGAATGCCGGCTCGAAGCAGGCGGATCAGCGCGATATCGGCGTGAAGCTTGGAGTTAACTTCGGCAACCACAGGGAGAGAAGACATAGGAGATGTTGTTTGATTTTCTTCCGCTGCTCACCCGGTCTGGTTCAGCACCAAGACGGCAAAGCGGTGCTCTGGAATTAGCTCACACCGTTCCATGTCGGGAAATTTAATTAAGTTGTTGATCAATAAAGTTCGACCGCGCGCCATTGTGGACGGGCGCCGCAGGACCAATCTGCAAATTGCGAAATCATCGGTGAAGTTGATTGCACACTGCATTGTGGGTGACGCATTTGCTTAACCGCCAGTCGTTCCACCCCCGGAATAAACGTTGCTGAGGCTGGCATCCGGCCTACAAATTTTCAATTCCACGGTCGGCGCTGACAGCATGCTGCGCAAGCCGCCGACCCGTGGCGTCCCAACCTAGACTAACCAGATGGCCGTAGAAAACCGAGGTTCGAACCCATGTTTCAGGTGACTTTTTCAGAACAGAGCATGCGCGAGCTCAACAAGCTCGATAAGCTCGCGCAGCTCGACGTGATCGACCCGATTAGCAGCCTCAAGCCGGCTGATCTCGCACATCCACGCGAACCGCTGGGACGGTTCCATCGCGGAGATCGCCACTACTACCGACTTCGGGCGGGCGATTATCGCATGTATTTCGAGGTCCAGGGCGAGACGCTGCACACTCACTACATCCTCCACCGAAATTCGCTCGAAGATTTCCTGCTGCGAAACAAGCTTCCGGTCAGCGAACAGCAGTTGGTCGAACAGGACTCCAAGTTCTGGAAATATCTTGAAAGTCTCACGAAATGAGCTCGCCGGAACACGATCCAGAGGACCGCGAAGATCCTTACAACGTCACGCAAGCCAGCCGGATTTACTTCCTGCCGAATTTGATGACGGCAGGAAATCTGTTTTGCGGATTCATGGCGGTCGTCAGCTGCATCCATGCGCGCCTTGCCGAGACGGCCCTAACGGGCGATTATCTGGGCTCTTCACCCGCTGAACACTATCGCTTCGCGGTCTGGTTCATTCTGGGAGCTGCGGCGTTCGATGTGTTGGATGGCCGGCTGGCTCGCATGGGTGGCCGCGAATCACTGTTTGGCGCCGAGTTCGATTCTCTTGCCGACGTGGTGTCGTTCGGTTTCGCACCCGCGTTGATGATGTTCTTTTTCATTCTTTCGCCGTCGCAAGGTTATCCTTTTTTCCGCAACATCGGATGGTTTTTGGGCTTCGTTTATCTGCTTTGCGCAGCAGTGCGACTGGCGCGATTCAATGTGATTACGAACCCGCTGCTGCATCGCGGGAATAAGCAGTTGAGCAAGGACTTCGTGGGCCTACCCGTGCCTGCGGCGGCAGCGACGGTGGCGGCCTTGGTGTTGTTTCTCCTGAAACTCTTCGACGCGGATCGAAATCTGAAGACTGGCGCACTGGTACTCCCCTTCTTGATGCTTCTGATCGCGATCCTGATGGTGAGCACGGTGCGTTATCCGAGCGGAAAGAACCTCGACCTCCAGACCAAGACGCAGCTGCAGAACTTCGTCCTTGTCCTGTGCGTGATCGGCATCGTGATTTTCTTCAAGGAAGTTGCGGTGCTCTGCGTTTGCCTGAGCTACATCTTCTTTGGGTTGTTTCGACACTGGCGTCGAAGCCGCCGAGCCAGGCGGGCTGTTTCCTCAACCGCGTCCCGCGAGGTGTGAGCAAGATGAAGATGACACCCCAACAACTTGGGGCCTGTGAGTAAGTGGGCAGTTATTGGTACCCGCGAACGGAGTTCTTCACACCTCGATTGTCCGAGTTTTGAGAGGCGATGCACACGGTTGCTGGTGTTGTTGGCCACCTATATGAATACGGATAGAATTCCTTATTGAACCTCTATTCTTTTAGCCTTTGTTAGTTTCTCTTAGATCTTTTCCGCCGGCACCCCTTCATGAAATTCAAAATCAATCGCGACCATTTCGCCAACGGCCTTGCTCAGGTGCTAAACGTCGTTGGCTCGAAGGCCACGATGCCCATTTTGAGCAATGTGCTGATCGAAGCCGAAAAGGATCAGATTTCGCTCACGACCACGAACCTCGACCTTGGGATCCGCTGCAAAATCAAAGCGGACGTGAAGGAAACCGGAGCGGTCACCCTGCCGGTCAAGCGGTTGGCGACGATCGTGCGCGAGTTGCCCAACGTGGATGTAAATTTCGATGCGTCGCCTAACCATCAAGTGAAGCTGGCCTCAGGTGGTTCCAATTTCCGCATCATGGGCATCGGTAAGGAGGAATTTCCACCCCTGCCGGAATTCGGTGATGAGAAGGCGTTCACGTTGGAGCAAGGCGAGCTCACCACGATGCTCAAGAGCGTCGCGTATGCTCAATCGACGGACGAGACGCGCTACATCCTGAATGGGGTGTATTTCAATTTCAAGGATGGGAAGCTGTCGCTGGTTGCGACGGACGGCCGACGCCTGGCCCTCGTATCCAAAGAAATGGACATTCCGGCAGCGAGTTCCGGTGCCATCATTCTGCCGGCCAAGACGGTGAGTGAGCTGGCCCGTTTACTCGACAAGGGCGAGAAGCTGAAGATCAACTTCAACGACCGGCGGGCGGCGTTCCAGATTTCGACGGACAAAGACAGCAGCGGGCTCGTCGATGATGTTTATCTCTATTCCAAGGTCGTGGAAGGCAACTACCCGAATTATCAGCAGGTGGTGCCGAAGGAAACGCATCAGCGGATCAAGTTGGAGCGGGAACTTTTCCTTCAGTGCGTGCACCGCGCGGCGCTGGTGTGTTCGGAAAAATCAAATTCCGTTAAGATCAAGTTGACGAGCAATCTGCTCGAAATCACGGCGCAGAGTCCGGACTTCGGCGAAGCGCACGAGTCGATGGCGATTGGGTACAGCGGGCCGGAGCTCCAAGTCGCATTTAACCCGACGTTCGTCATGGATCCCCTTCGCGCACTGTCGAAGGATGAGATTTTCTTCGAGTTGAAGGACGACGTTAGCCCGGGTGTTTTCAAAACGCTGGACAGCTTTTTGTGCGTGATCATGCCGGTTCGCCTTAGCTAGTCGGACTTGGTCCCCCGGTGGACCATTCGACGAGCGATGCCATGGCAGCGCGTGATCGCCGCTCCTAGACCCGCCTGGAATGACTGAATTTCCTTATTTTTTGCTGGCCGCGATCGTGCTCTCGCTGGTCGTGATGCAGATCAACCAGCGAGTTGCCTCCCCCTTGTTGTCGATCATTGATCGCTGGATGCGCTGGTTGGTGTTCGCATTCGGCGGCGCGCAAATCAGCTTGGATTTTCAGCTGGTGAACCGCTCGTACTGGGTGTTGGTCACCGTGTTTTTCATCATCTGGTTCCTCGGCGAAACGTTCCTCAACTGGCTCCGAATTCATGCGCTGAGTGTGAGTCCGCTTCCGCTTTTTCCGCGCTACCAAGTTAACGAGCAAGGCGATGAATGGCCGATTCAGCCACGACTGCTGAAGCTACGTGAGTGGCTTCGATCGCAGAACCTAAAACAGGTTCAGGCGCTCAAGGCCGAACTCGGCGGCGGAATTTTTCTGCGCGTTTCGGTCTATCAGAATATCGAGGCCACCACGCGCGTGCAGGTGACTTTTATTCCGCAGGCAAGCGGCGCGATCACGGTGTGCTACGCGCTGACGTCGCTCACCAACCAAGGAGAGCGGTTTGTCACCGATAATCTCTACGTTCCCTTCGCCGGTTTTTATCCGGAGCACTGGTTTGTGGAGCGCACGCCGTGGTGTCGGTCCTTACCTCGCCTGCTAACGCGTCACCTGGCGCGCGTTGCGAATTCGAACGAGACGCTTGAACCTTTTACGGTCGAACCGCTCAGCGATCTGAACACGACTCAGCAGGAATTGGATCGGGTGAATACGGAACTCGGTTTTCTGCATCGTCCGCCGCAGCGCGAAGATCTCGGCAAGATCACGCACGAAGGCCGCTATCGGGTGTGGAAAGAGATTTGGATGCTCAATTATCTCGGTCGCGCGATGCGATACGAGTAAACCTTGAGCCGCGCCGGCGCGGAATGCGTCGACGCGTGAAGAACCACGAACGTTCAGGTCTTGCTGAGTGTGGTCGATCAGCCGCCGATGTAGCTCATCTCGATTTTGTCCTGAGGTTCTCCACTCGCGAGGACCTCCGCCCGTTCGTCACTGTAACGATCCAGTCGCCCTGACCAGATTCGACCGATGTAACGTTGAAGTTCCGCGTCATCAGCGCCCGCGCGGAGGCAACTGAGCACGTCCCATCCCAATGAGGCGAAAAGGCACGTGTACAGTTTCCCGTCGGCCGACAAACGCGCGCGATGACAGTCGCGGCAAAACGGTTCAGTGACGGAACTGATCAAGCCGATCTCGCCCTTCCCATCGACGTAGCGGTAACGGGACGCGACTTCCCCGCGATAAGCAGGCCCCACCGGCTCGAGGGGCCATTGTTGAGAGATGCGTTCGACGAGCTCTTTCGCGGGAACGACACTCGCTGCAGCCCAGCGATTGGTATTACCAACGTCCATGAACTCGATGAAACGAAGCGGATGTCCGCGTTCGCGAAAATAGGCGCAGAGTGCGAGAAGCTCCCCGTCGTTGACCCCGCGTTGAACGACGCAGTTGATTTTGATGGGCAGGCCGAGACTCGCGGCTGCGTCGATTCCACGGAGCACGCGGTCAACCTTGAAGCCAAGGCCATTCATTTTCCGGCGGTCACGTCATTCAGTGAGTCGACCGACACATTCACGCGGTCCAGGCCGGCGGCGTGCAAAGCCGATGCGGATTTTTCCAGGAGCCAGCCATTCGTGGTGAGCGCCACTTCGGGGATGCCGACCTTTTCCTTCAGCGCTTTCACGAGTTCAGGGAGATCTGCACGGAGCAGAGGCTCGCCTCCGGTTAATCGAAGTTTCTCCACGCCGAGCGCACGAAAGGCCTTTGCGATTCGCTGGATCTCGTCGAGCGACATCAGTTGTGGGTCACGCAGAAAGGCGTGACTCGGACCGAACACTTCCTTCGGCATGCAGTAAGGGCACCGGAAGTTGCAACGATCCGTCACCGAGATACGCAGGTCGCGCAACGGACGGTGAAACTGATCGACGGGTGCGGGCATCGGTCTCATCAAAGCAGAAATTATCCCGGGCGCCAGTCTCCGCGCCATCCGACTCATTCGGAGATAGCCGTAGCCCTCCAGTGCGCGAGGTTTCGTCAGGCGCGAGATAAGGTTGTCACCCGTGTGGTTCGGACTCGCCGCCTCGCTGCTCGTAGTTAGCTCTTGCTCGTGCTTGCTCCTTCCGAAGCGGAGAAACTCATTCTCGATCATCAGCCCGCTTTTTCCCGAGAAGATTGTCCACTTGCGTCAGCCCATGGGCGGGTGCTGAGAGTTGACCTGATTGCAGATCGCGATCTGCCGCCGTTTGATCGAGTGACGATGGACGGCTATGCGCTGCGCGCGGCGGCGCTGGCGGGTGGAATTCGTGAGTTTCGAATCGGTGGAACCCAGGCGGCGGGAATGCGGGCCTTCATGCTGGGAGCGAATGACGATGCCTGTATCGAGGTCATGACCGGCGCAGTTCTGCCGGAAGGGGCCGATTGCGTGGTGCCTTACGAGGAGACCACGCGCACCGAAGGCACCATCGAGATCATAATGGAGGGAAGCTGGACGGTCGGGTCATCGGTTCATCAACGGGGCGGTGATCACCGCCTGGGCGACGTGATCGTGCGCGCCGGCACGAAGATCACTGGTCGGGAAATCGCAGTCGCGGCCGCGATTGGCGCGAGCACCTTGACGGTGTCCGCCCTGCCCAGAATTGCGGTGGTTGCGACAGGAGATGAGCTGGTGGAAGTCGAAGCCGGCGTTTCGCCCCATCAGATTAGGAGGAGCAACGATTATGCGATCCGGGCGGCGTTGCTCACCGCTGGTTACGCCCGGGTGGATCGCTTTCACCTGAGGGATGTTCGGCAGGAAATCGAACATCGGCTGTGGCACATCATCGCCGAGTACGACGTGGTGTTGATCACGGGCGGAGTCTCGAAGGGGAAATTCGATTTTCTCCCCGCCGTGCTCGAGGCGCAGAAGGTTAGGAAAGTGTTTCATGGAGTCGCACAGCGACCCGGAAAACCCTTCTGGTTTGGCGTTACGCCTCGACGAACGCCGGTGTTCGCTTTGCCCGGCAATCCGGTTTCCGCGTACACGTGTTTGCACCGTTACGTGCTGCCAGCGTTAGCTCAAGCGAGTGGAGTCGATAGAAGCGTGAGCCGATCCGTGGCGTTGGCGTCGCCCGTGAGTTTCAAGCCGTCACTCACGTACTTTCTGCCGGTGAAACTTTCGAGCGGAACCCGCGCCGAACTGCTGGCGACGCCTGCTTTACTGAACACGTCGGGCGACTTCGCGGGTTTGGTCGAATCGGATGGATTCGTGGAATTGCCGCCAGATCAGCAAGAATTTGGCGCGGGTTTCGTCGCGCCGTTCTGGGGATGGATGTGAAATCGGAAAGGACTGAGGTCGACTCCGCATTTGCGATTGGTGGCGGCCCGAACGTTGTTCAAGGTCTCAAACGATGCTTTCTCACATCGATGCCAAAGGTCAGCCAGCGATGGTGAACGTCGGCGAGAAAGCCGTCACACGCCGCACGGCCCATGCGGTCGCGACGGTGGACCTGCCGCCTGCGCTGGCGGAATTGCTCAAGGATGGAGACATCCCAACCAGGAAAGGCCCGGTTTTTCAGACGGCGATTTTGGCGGGAATCATGGGTGCCAAGCGAACGAGTGAGCTCATTCCGCTGTGTCATCCGCTGCCGCTGGACGACTGCAAAATCGAAATCGTGCCCGACGCGAGTCATGCACGGGTCGTCATCCATTGCCAGGTGCAGACTCACGCGAAAACAGGCGTCGAAATGGAGGCGCTGACGGGGGCGACCGTGGCAGCACTTACGCTCTACGATATGGGGAAGGCGATTTCGCACGGCATCGTGATCCGCGAGGTGAAGCTGCTGGAGAAAACCGGCGGAAAGTCGCACTACGTGGCGGAAACATGAGGACCTCTTGGTGATTACGATATCGACCCAGTACTTTGCGATCTTGCGCGAGCAACGCGGGTTAGCGCACGAGACGATACAAACGGCCGCGCCGACGCCCGGCAGCTTGTATTCGGAGTTGAGGGAGCGGCATCACTTCACGCTTCCGCTTGATCGGATCCGCGCCGCAATCAATGGGGAGTTTGTGCCCTCAGATGCGCCGCTGGCCGACGGAGACGAAGTTGTCTTCATCCCGCCGGTAGCAGGAGGTTGATTCGATGGCTGGAGTGAACGACCGCTCGGGCGAGACGAACTGATGGGCTTCAAACTCTCCACGACCCCGATAGACGCGCCGGCGCTGACAACGCAGTTATCCCATGCGGGTGCGGGTGCGTGTGTTACGTTCGAAGGGTGGGTACGTGACAGCAACGATGACCGGAAAGTGAATCTCTTGGAATATGAAGCGTTTGCAGTTCTCGCTGACCGGGAAGGCGAACGCATTGTTGATGAAGCGAGGCGTCAGTTCGCGGTGATCGCAGTCGACTGTGTTCATCGGGTGGGATCGCTGAAAATTGGTGAGATCGCCGTCTGGGTCGGCGTGGCGTCAGCGCATCGGGGAGCGGCCTTTGACGCCTGTCGGTATGTGATCGACGAGGTGAAGGCTCGGGTTCCGATCTGGAAAAAAGAACACTATGTCGAAGGGGCGAGCGAGTGGATCAATTGTGCGACGATCTCCCGCGGTCTGGATGGTGAAATCGGACACGAGGAACCTCGTGAAAAGTCGACGACGTGAGTGGAACGCCGAAAACGGCTGGTGTCGGGTCAGACTTTCTCTCAATGGTGTGACATGAATTTCCTGGCCGCAACGGCAGCTCCGACCGCGCTCGAAAAGCTGAAGCAGATCCCACCCGCATTCTGGCTCAAGGTTGGAATTGCGGTGTTGGCGATCGTGGTGGTCGTAATGGTGCTCAGAAAATTGGCGGGGGCCAACAAAGTCATCCTTGGCGTCGTCGTTCTCCTCGTCGTGAGCATCGTTGGCTTCAACTGGATCTACGAACGAAACGAACCGGCGTGGGCGACGTCGGTCGTTGAGAAAGTGGCTCAATTCTTCCCGGCGAAGGACAGTTACAACGCCGGGCAGAAAAAAACGATCAAGCCTTAGCCGTAACCCTGCAGTCGAAATAGGAGAAGCCTTGTAGCGTCGGACGTGAGACCGATGACCGGCGCGTCCCGACGCGCTTACACGGTCTCACGACTGTGGCCACTTCCGACTGCATGTATCCGGCTTGGTGGCGCTCGCATGGTTCTCCTAGTGTCGTCAGTCGCATGTATGCATTGGTCACGGGAAATTAGGGCGAGGCTTCGACGCGGCGCTCCCTGATTTATGACGGTCCGGAAAAAACAGGGTGGTTTTTGCGCGAAGGCGTACGTAGAAGCACTGTTCTCTTATGCCCAAAACGCATTCTGATATCGGACTCATCGGCCTCGCTGTGATGGGCCAAAACCTCGCGCTCAACATCGCCGATCACGGTTTTCAAATCTCGGTTTACAACCGTACGACCGAAAAGACCGAAAAATTCGTCGCCGAAAATCCTTCGACGCCGGGCGGTGTGATCGGAACAAAGACGCTTGAAGAGTTCGTCAAGTCTTTGGCCAAGCCTCGGAAGATGATCATCCTCGTGCAGGCGGGTCGCGCAACGGATGCAGTCATCGATGGATTGGTGCCACTTCTTGAGCAGGGCGACATTGTGGTTGATGGCGGCAATGCGCTGTGGACGGACACCATCCGCCGCGAAAAAGCACTGCGCGATAAGGGCCTTCGCTTTGTCGGCTCCGGCGTTTCGGGCGGCGAAGAGGGAGCCCGCTTCGGGCCTTCTTTGATGCCGGGTGGAGACACCGGAGCGTGGAAAGAGCTCAAGCCGATTTGGGAGGCCGTCGCGGCCAAAGTGGATGCGAAGACGGGCAAGCCGCTGCCCGGCGCAGCACCAGGCAAGCCGGTGGTCGGCGGCGTTCCGTGCACGACGTACATCGGCGAGAATGGTGCCGGTCACTACGTCAAGATGGTGCATAATGGTATTGAATATGGCGATATGCAGATGATCTGTGAGGCGTACGCGCTGATGCAGGGTCTGCTGGGCCTGAAACCCGTGGAGATGGGCGAGATCTTTTCTGAGTGGAATGCGGGCGCCCTCGACAGCTTCCTGATCGAAATCACCGCCGACATCCTCAGGCAGAAGGATCCAGCAAACAAGCGGAAGGCTTTCGTTGACGTCGTCCTTGATACCGCTGGCCAGAAGGGCACGGGCAAGTGGACCTCGACGAACGCGCTCGATATGGGCGTGCCAGCGCCAACGATCGCTGAAGCGGTATTCGCGCGGTGCATTTCGGCGATCAAGGAAGAGCGCGTCGCGGCCTCGAAGATTCTGAAAGGACCCGCCAGGAAATATCGTGGCTCGAAGAAGGCACTGGTCGCGGCGATCCACGACGCGTTGTACTGTTCCAAGATCTGCTCGTACGCCCAGGGCTTTCAGCTGATGCGGACCGCGCAGAAAGAGTACAACTGGAAATTGAATTTCGGGGAAATCGCGCAGATCTGGCGCGGTGGCTGTATCATTCGCGCGGCGTTTCTGCAGAAGATCACGGAAGCCTATGCGCGGAATCCCAATCTCGCGAATCTCCTGCTCGACCCGTACTTCAACAAGACTGTCCAGAAAGCTCAGGAAAATTGGCGCAAGGCCATTTCCCTCGCGGCAGAATGCGGCGTTCCGGTCCCGACCTTCAGCTCAGCGCTTTCGTACTACGACAGCTACCGTTCCGCGCGGTTACCGGCGAATTTACTGCAGGCACAGCGCGATTACTTCGGTGCGCACACGTACGAGCGCGTCGACAAACCTCGCGGGAAATTCTTTCACGTCGATTGGCCGGAGCCCAAACGGCCGCAGCTCGAAGCGTGAGCTGACACGAAGCGCGGTTTTGGCACCGCGCTTTTTTTGCGGCTGGTCGATTTGGCGCATGGGAGCGAGCATTGCCATCCTGAGGTGCAGGGACTTCGAGTCCTGCACTTGCCTGGGCCAGGAGAGGTTGCACAGTGGGGGAGATTTTCGATGAAGCTCTCCCCTTTTTCCTCGCTACTGTGCCTCTCATTTCTCACTCCCCTGCTCG
>JBDSPT010000015.1:0-5123 GCA_039930205.1 Opitutus sp.
GTGGCGGAATTCGTAGGCCGTTGATCTGGCGATCACCATTGTGAATGTTCGTCGCATAATCGTCTCGATTTACCTATTATTGTTTTTGGCCGTCGGGGCCGCGTCCGGACTGTATTTCTGGGATGCAAGAGAGGAGTTCAATCGGCTGAAGCGGCAGGAAGAAATCAGCCGTCGCCGGTTGACCGAGGCAGAGGCCAAGCTGAAGGAGCAGGAAAAAATCCTCGAACGCCTTCGCCATGATCCTGTCTACGTCGAAAAGGTGATCCGCCGGCGTCTGGGTTATGCCAAGCCGGAGGAGTTCATCTTTCGATTCGAAGAATAAACCTCCCACCGTACTTCATGGCCCAGTCTCCTTTGATTGAGAAATTTCAACGCGCCGGACAAGGCCACGTTTTCGCCTTTTTCGATCAGCTGAAGCCAGAGGAGCAGCGCCGATTACTCGATGAGGCGGGGGAGATTGATCTCGATGAAATCCAGCAGCTGACTGACTCGTTGCTGAAAAAAGAGGCCGCAGCCGGAGTGAATCTGAAGGGTCTTGACCCCGCGCCGTATGAGCCGTTGCCGGGCCACGGCGGGAATGCCGCCGATTGGGAAAAGGCAAAAACCGAGGGCGAGGCGGCGTTGCGCGCAGGACGCGTGGCGGCTTTCACGGTCGCTGGCGGCCAAGGCACGCGGCTCGGTTACGACGGGCCCAAAGGAACTTTTCCGGTCACGCCGCTCAAGCAGAAGACGCTGTTCCAGGTGTTCGCCGAAAAGATCCAAGCGGCGGGCGTGCGGTACGGTCGGCCCCTGCACTGGTTTATTATGACCAGTCACCAGAATCACGAAGCGACCGAGGCTTTCTTTCAGGACAATACCTTTTTTGGGCTTGAACAGCAACGCGTGCATTTTTTTCGCCAGGGCCGGATGCCGGCGGTGGATTTCGAAGGCAAGATCCTGATGGAAACCACGGGATCGATCGCGCTGTCACCTGACGGGCACGGCGGTTCGCTGCGCGCGTTGGGCCGAAGTGGAGCGCTCGACCTCATGCAGCGCGAGGGCATTGATATTCTCAGCTACTTCCAAGTGGACAACCCTTTGGTCCGATGCATCGATCCTGCGTTCATTGGCTGGCACATCGGAAAAGGCTCGGAGATGTCGAGCAAGATGGTGCCGAAGGCGTACCCGGAAGAAAAGCTCGGACACTTTTGCACGCAGCATGAGGAACTTGTCGTCATCGAGTACTCGGATTTGCCGATGGAAATGCAGAAGCAGACCGATCCGAGCGGCAAGCTCCGCTACATTGCGGGCAGTATCGCGATTCATATATTGGATCGCGAGTTCGTGCGTCGGATGGCGAAAGCAACCGGCGCTGGCGACGCGGAGTCGGGGGCCGTGAAGGCCGGAGCCACACTACCGTTCCATCGCGCTGACAAGAAAATTACCACGATCGATGCGCAGGGCCAATCTGTGAAGTCCGGGAAGCCGAACGGAGTGAAGTTCGAGATGTTCGTGTTTGATGCGCTGCCCTTTGCCAGGAATCCCGTTGTGATCGAGACACGGCGGGCGGACGATTTCTCACCCGTGAAGAACGCGGAGGGCCTGGATTCGCCGAAGACCTGCCGGGATGATCAAATCCGTCAGTTTGGACGCTGGCTCAAGGCGAATGGAGCAGAGTTGAAGACCGATGCGACGGGCTTGCCAGAAGTGACGATCGAGGTTTCGCCGACATTTGGTTACGATGAGGATTCGTTCGCCGACGCTTGGAAAAAATTATCGCCGAAGCCGGCGATTCGTGACGGATTGTACCTCGAATAAAACGTTAGTGCTTTAGCCGTAACCGTTGAACGCAGTGGCGGACCTCGGCGTCGCTCGTCGGAGACCCCTTTTCCATGACCACACTTGATCGCATTCAAACGGCCGCGAAGAACGGCAAGTTGCTTTCGCCCGCGGCAGAGAACCTCGGCACGTTCCTCGCCGCGCCCCTGCCGACCTGGGCTCATGCGAGTATCGAGGAACTGGTGACGAAGGAGTCATGGAGCGAGTTGAATGATCGATTTTATCGCTATCTCGAGTTTGGTACAGGCGGCATGCGGGGCCGGACGATCGGGGTCGTGTCTGCAACAGCTGAAACCGGTGAGCTCAGTGCGGCGGGATCCCCGGAGCATGCTGCGATCGGCAGCAACATGCTCAACGACTTCACCCTGATCCGCGCGGTGGTTGGGCTCTATCGGTACACGAGTGGATTTCTGGGCTCGAAGAACGTCTCGGCGGCGCCACGCCTGGTGATCGCCTACGATGTCCGCCATTTCTCGCGTCACTTCTGCGAGCTCGCAGCCTCGACGTGGGTGCGGTTGGGCGGTGAGGCGTATATCTTCGACGGTCCGCGTTCAACGCCACAGCTCAGCTACAGTGTCCGCTGGTTGAAAGCGCACGCCGGCGTGGTGATCACCGCGAGCCACAATCCGCCGCACGACAATGGATTCAAAGCTTACTTCGACGATGGCGCACAAGTGGTTCCGCCGCACGACAAGGGAATCGTGCAGCAGGTAAATGCGGTGCCCCTCGCGGAGCTGGCAACCTTCGTGAACAAGGAACTCTCGAAGGTCACGACATTGGGCCGGGATGCCGATGCCAGCTATCTCGCGGTCGCGGCGAAAGCGGCCATCGATCCTTCCGTATTCAAGAATGCCAATCTGAAGGTGGTCTTCACGAATATCCACGGAACGGGTGCGGTCCAGTCGATGCCGCTGCTCAAGAATGCGGGCTGCGACGTTCAGAGCGTGCCCGAGCAGTTGGAGTTCGATGCGCGGTTCCCGACGGTGAAGTCGCCGAATCCGGAAAACTCGGCCGCATTGGCGCTGGCGATCGCGCTGGCGAGCAAGGCGGGAGCAGACCTCGTTCTGGCGACCGATCCTGACGCCGATCGCATGGGCTGCGCGGTGCGAGATCGCTCCGGCAAGCTTGAGTTGTTAACCGGTAATCAGATTGGCGCGTTGTTAGCGGATTATCGTCTGACGAAGATGAAAGAGCTTGGACTGATCCCACGCGAAGGATCGTCGTCCGTGTGCATCATCAACACCTACGTGACTTCGCAGTTGCAGGACACGATCGGCCGAGCCCACGGAGCGAAAGTTATCAAGACTCTAACGGGCTTCAAATGGATCGCGGCCAAGATGCGGGGCTACGAGGAAAAGCTGAAGGCAGCGATGGGATCGACGTTCGACTACGAGGCCACACCGTTTGAACAGCGGGTGAAGTTGCTCCAGCAGCACAGCACGTTCTACGCATTCGGTTGCGAAGAGAGCTACGGCTATCTGCCCAACGACATGGTGCGCGACAAGGACGGCAACGCCGCGTGTCTCATGTTTGCCGAAGTCTGCGCCTGGGTGAAGAGCCGCGGGCTGACGGTACCGGAGTATCTCGACGAAATTTTCCTGAAGCACGGCTTCTTCCTCGAGGGCACGATCAATCTCTATTACGAAGGAGCGAGCGGCAACGCGAAGATCAAGCAGATCCTCGATACGTATCGGTCGAATCCGCCCACGGCATTTGGCAACGTGAAGGTCACGAAGTTTGAGGATTTCGGGCGGCAGGATATCCGTGATGCGGACCAAGAACTGATTCCGAAGCAGGACCTTTACTTCGTGACTCTCGACAACGGTTACTCGTTCGCGGCGCGCGGAAGTGGCACTGAGCCGAAGATGAAGTTCTACCTTTTCGCCAGCGACAAAGCAGCGAACGTGGGCGAGTTGAGCGCAGTGAAATCGCGCGTCAAAGCGACGTTGGACAGCTTGAGTCAGGTGATCGAAGCAGACGCCAAGACCCGTGCAGAAAGTTAGCGCGTACGTTGAAACATCCTGACGGTTTGACCCCTACCGGGGATCAGAGCCCGGGTGTTGCGGCGACCGTGCCATAGTCGTGCGGCTGGTGTCGGTCAGAAATTTACCAACTGCAACCGCTTTGGTTCTTGGCAGACGGTGCCCGGCGCTGGCACCACTAGCGGCGCTAATTTATGGCGCTCCTCACCATACAGGCGCTCAGGGATAGGGTGAGCAGGCGACCGTTATTCGGGGTTGTCTGGCTGGCACTGTGCGTCTGTGCAGTGACGCCGATACTGGTCGCCCAGGACGATGCGATTTCGAAGGAATTTCAGGTCAAGGCGGTGTTTCTCTACAACTTCGCCCAGTTCGTCGAGTGGCCCCCATCTGCCTTTGAGAAACCGGACAGCCCGCTGGTCATCGGCGTCCTGGGTTTGGATCCGTTTGGCGTATTTCTGGATGAAACGGTGCGCAACGAGAGGGTGAATGGGCGGCCGCTGGTCGTCGAGCGGTATGGATCCGTGGCGGATGTGCGAAGCTGCCACATCCTTTTTATCAGCGGATCGGAAGGACCCCGCGCGAGCCAAGTCGGGGCAGCGCTGAAAGGTCGCAGTGTTTTGACGGTGTGCGACTGGGAGGGACTCGCGCGTCACGGAGCAGTGGTCCGCTTCGTGATGGAGCGCAGCCGGATTCGGCTGAAAATCAATTTGGAAGCGGCACGCGAAGCGGGGCTGATCATCAGCTCGAAGCTTCTCCGTTCAGCTGAAACAGTTCCGCCGCGAGGAACGGAGTGATGACGTCCCGAAACACTCCGATCCGAAGAAAGTTGATGCGAATCATCCTGCTAACGAGCGGGGCGGTTCTCCTGTTCACGTGTGCTTCATTTTTCACGTATGAGATTCTGACATTCCGGCGAACGGCGGTGCGGCAGCTGGCTACTTTGGGTGAAGTGATTGCATCCAACAGCACGGCGGCACTCGCGTTCGACAACGTGGACGATGCGAGGGAAACGTTGAGCGCGTTGCGGGCGGACCGACACATCGTCGCCGCGGCTCTATACACGGCCGAGGGTAAACTTTTCGCGCGGTATCCTGCCGCGATCAATGCAGGCGAAATTCCCACGAGCCCGGATGCATCCGGGTACCGGATGACGCGCAACGCCCTCGCGTCATGGCAGCCGGTGATCCAAAACGAACGGCGACTCGGCACGCTGTATTTGCGGTCGGATATGGGAGCGATGGCCGAGCGATTGCGGCTATACGCCGCAATCGTGCTCTTGGTGGCCGCATGCTCGTTGCTGGTCGCATTCGGCGTCTCGCAACG
>JBDSPT010000016.1:0-7610 GCA_039930205.1 Opitutus sp.
AACGCATTGGGCAAATTCGCTACACCGCCGAACGGCCATCAGATTATTGGGGCGAGCAGGGGTACGACTGGTTCGCGGGTCTGTAGAAGATGTTGGGGAAGTCCGGGCATGGCGCGAACGTTGCGAAATCGACTTCGCCGTCGCCCAGGGTGCCGCCAAACGCACCAACAAACCCATCGCAGTTTCGATCAGGTCACGATCAGGCTCTCGCCGGTCATCTCCACCGGCTTCGGCAGATCCATCAACTGTAGTACTGTGGGTGCTACGTCAGCCAGCCTTCCGCCGCTGCGCATCTTCGTCACAGCCGCCGTGAATCCCCGACCGACGACAAACAGTTCAACGAGGTTCAGGGTGTGCGAGGTGTGCGGAGAATTGTGCGCGGGATCCCACATCTGTTCGCAGTTACCGTGGTCCGCCAGAATTACCGCGCGTCCATCGACTTTGGCCAATGCCTCGAGCAGCTGACCGACGCCTTGATCCGTAGCTTCGACTGCTTTGATTGCCGCTTCGAGTGAACCCGTATGGCCCACCATGTCAGGGTTGGCGAAGTTGACGACTATCAGTCCGTACCTGCCGGATAAAATTGCCTCCGACGCAAGCCGCGCCACGTCCGGCTCCGACATCTCCGGCTGCATATCGTACGTCGCGACTTTCGGGCTGGCCGGACACGCGCGCTCCTCCCCGGCGAACGGCTCCTTGCGGTAGTTGTTGAAGAAAAACGTGACGTGAGGATTCTTCTCCGTCTCCGCGCAGCGGAACTGAGCGATGCCTGCAGCGGCCACGACTTCACCCAGGATATTCTTCAACTTCGGCGGCTTCGGTGAAATCACATTCACGGGCAGCCCGGATTCGTACTCGGTCATCGTCGCGTAATACAGGTCCAGCTTCGGACCCCGATCGAAGTCCTTAAAGTCTTCCATCACGAAGGCCCGCGTGAGTTCGCGCGGACGATCTCCGCGGTAATTATAAAACAATACCGCATCCGCGTTCCCGATGGTCGCGACCGGCTTGCCGTCCGCTCCGACGATCCACGTGGCGGCAACAAATTCATCGCCGTGCTGCGTCGCGCTGAGGGGTGTGTTGTAATAACCCTGGATTGCCGTCTCGGCATCCGGCGCCGTACCCATGGCTTTGCGACCGACCAACATGTCGTAGGCCTGCTGGACGCGCTCCCAACGATTATCCCGATCCATCGCCCAGAAGCGTCCGCACACCGTCGCGATTTTTCCGACGCCAATCTCACGACACCTCGCCTCGACTTGGCGAACATAGCCGATGCCACTCTGCGGCGGAGTGTCGCGGCCATCGGTAAACGCGTGGATGAATACCTGCGAGACGCCGTCTTCCTTCGCTTGACGGAGAATGCCGTAGAGATGGTCGAGCATGCCGTGCACGCCCGCATCGCTCACGATGCCCATCAGATGAAGTTTGGAGCCGCGCGTTTTCACGCGCTCCACGGTAGCACGCCAGACCGGATTTGTGGCGAGCCGCTTTTCGGAAAACAGTTTATTCAGTCGCACCAATTCCTGGTCCACGATCCGCCCCGCGCCGATATTTTCGTGCCCCACTTCGCTGTTGCCCATGACCCCATCCGGCAGTCCCACATCGAGGCCACTCGCCGCGATCAAGGTATGCGGATAGAGTGCGTGCAAGTGATCGTCACATGGCTTGCGCGCAAGATGCACGGCATTGAAGGCATTGTGCTCGGGGTTCGGGTTTTTGCCCCAACCATCACGGATAACGACCAGGACGGGTTTGCGCGAAATGCTCATAGAATTTTCAGGAGAACACGCATGAACAGGGCCGCGCACCGAGAGAAGGCAAAACTGGCGGCACCCACGCCCCTTGGCGGTGAATTTCCCGAGGGATGTGCCGAAGTTGGCAGCAAGTTTGCTAATTCGTACCTGCGATGACGCTCATCATCCGAGATCAGCTGGTCAATCCACCCACATGGTTCAGCTCGTTTCGCGACTTGACGCTCTATTGCCACATTTTCCTGCAGCAGGACGTCGTCATCGAGTCGCAGGATCCGGATCCCTACTTTCGCTACATGCGACCGCGGGGCGGACTTGATTTCGTCCAGGACTTCGTCCGCCCAGGTTCCGAAAATGGAGTCCATCTCGACCTTGAGCACAACTACCCGCGGTCGGTGATCACGGATCGCATCGCGCCAGAAAACGTTCATCGCTTGATCGCCCAGATCAACGGCTGCCGCGGTCTGGCGTAGAACATCGGAAAAGGAGAGCACGGAGCCGATCACGGCTGTCAGGAAGGTAGGTCCGTGCCAACTACCGGCATTCGCAGGATGTATTCCTTCCTGCGTGCGTGACCTGCGTGACCTCCGTGTTTCAACCGGAGGTCAATCCCATCGAATGAACGCCGTCACCGCGGTTCATCAACATCCCGCCCATTCCGGATTCCCGCCGTTCCCGAGTTCCAGATTCAAACCCCGGTTCGTCGTCTGCCACCGTTGGCAGAACCTCATTTGACATTCCGAACGTTCCTACGACCAATCTTCGTGCATGTCCCAACGCGCGGTTCTTCTCGTCAACCTGGGTTCTCCCGATTCCACCTCGGTGCCGGACGTACGCCGGTATTTGAAGGAGTTCCTCGGCGACGAACGCGTCCTCGACGTGCCCAGCGCCGCCCGCTGGCTCCTGCTCGAAGGCATCATCCTGCGCACGCGCCCCAAGAAATCAGCGCACGCTTACTCCGAAATTTGGACCGAACAAGGCTCCCCGCTCGTGGTCACCTCGAAGAGTGTGCGCGATAAACTCGCCACCGCGCTCGGAGCCGCCACTCCGGTGTACTTGGCGATGCGTTACGGTCAGCCATCCATCGCTTCAGTCATCACCCAGATGAAAAACGACGGGATCCAAGAGGTGCTCTTGTTTCCGCAATATCCGCACTACGCGATGTCCTCATGGGAAACCGTCGTGGTGAAGGTCTACGAGGAGGTCGCGCGCCTTGCGCCTCAGTTCAAAGTTTCGTGCGTGCAACCGTTCTACGCGGACTCCGACTACATCGACGCTCTTTACACCGTCACTTCGCCGTATCTGACGAAGACTCATGATCACCTTCTCTTCAGCTACCATGGTATTCCTCAGCGGCATTTGCGGAAGGCTGACTCATCGAAGGCGCATTGCTTGATGGTACCCAATTGCTGCGAAACGTGCTCGCCCGTCCAGGCGACATGTTACCGCGCCCAAGTCCTGGCCACCACCCGCGCCCTGGTCGCTCGCGCGCAGCTCTCACCCGATCGCTACTCCGTTTCCTTCCAATCGCGTCTCGCCGGCGAGCCCTGGCTCACGCCCTTCACGGACTTCGAATTGGTTCGTCTCCCGAAAGAGGGCAGGAAGCGGTTGCTGGTTATCTGCCCCGCGTTTGTCACCGATTGTCTCGAGACGCTCGAAGAGATTCGCGGCCAGGGTAAGGAAACATTTGTCGGCGCTGGAGGTGAATCCTTTGAACAGATCCCCTGCCTCAACGATCAGCCTGCTTACATTGGTTTCCTCGCCGGCCGTGTGCAGCGATGGCTGGCCGAAACTCTGCGTTGAGTGACTCACTGCCAGGTCGCCCTCAGGCCGGCCGCTCCCCCCCGAGCACAACTCCGCCCGCCGTTCTTCTTCTCGATGCCGGAGGTCGGATCATCCAGGCCAACGCCGCCGCACACTCCCTGGTGGGTCGACGCGGTGGAACCCTCCTCGGGCTCAATCTCAGTTCGTTGGTGATTCCGGATCGGCCGCCCGAAAGCCCCGGCGTCAATCTCGCGGACTGGTTCGCCTCTCGTACTCAGACTTCACTTACGCTGTCGGTCCGCGCCACGGCTGCCGCCGACGTGGTCGCCAGCGCCTTCAGCGGACTTCTCACGCTTGAGCGGTGGTCCGAGGATCAGGTTCTTGCCACGCTTCCTTCCGATCTCGCGCCCGCCACCGTCCGTCCCCCGGACCATCTCGATCTCGATCTGATTCAAGAGCAGGGCGCAGTCGGATTTTTCGAGCTCAGTGCTCTCACCGGCGAAGCGCACTTTTCGCCCTCCTGGCGAACGATGCTCGGCTACGTTGATGCTGCCCTCCCGGAAACTCTCGAAGCCTGGCGGGGCTTGCTCCATCCCGAGGATTCCGCCGCCGCACCCGACCGGCTCAACAAACGAGCCACCGATTCCGTTCGGCCGTTCAACGTTGAGTGCCGGTTCCGCCATCGCGCGGGTCACTGGGTTTGGCTCCAAACCGTGGGCGTTCAACTCATCGACCCCAGCGGTACCCTCGAACGCGTCGTCGGGCTGCAGATTGATATCTCCGATCGGAAGGACCTCGAAGACGCCGGTATTAACAACGAAGAGCGTCTCCACTTTTTGAGTTCAGCCGGGCCAATCGGCGTGTTCGATCTGAACTTTGCAGCCAGCTCCTACTGGTTCTCCCCGGCTTGGAATCGGATCCTCGGCTATGCGGAAGACACCGGGGACAACTCCCTCGAAACATTCCTCGCAGCGTTGCCGCCGGACGAACAAGCGGCCGGCGCCGAAACCTGGATACGCCTGCGGGCACCCGGCCAGCCCAGCTCCCTCAGCACCGAGCACCTTGTGGGCGCGGCCGGCTCGCGCGTCCCGGTTCTCCTCGGCATGCATCGGAGCCTCTCGCGCAAGCGCGACCTCGCCCGCGTCGTAGGTTTCATCTGCAGCACTCCGGGGACCGCCAGTTCCGCCGTCGGTGATACCGTGATCGAAACCGCGTTTGCGACCCTCTCGGAGGCGCTGCTGATTACGAATGCCGCAGGAAAAATCACGCACCTCAACCCCGCCGCCTGCCGCCTGCTCGGGGTCGAAGCCGAAGCGGCGATCGGCGGGCTGGGCTCGGATCTCTTCCGGCTCGTGGCACGGGACACGGGTCAACCGGCTGAAAATCCGTTCTCTCGTGCACTGACCGCGACCGCGCCCCTACCCCTGATCAACGACTCGGCTCTCCCGCCCCGCGACGCCAGCGGGGCCCCGCGACCCATCGTTTGGACCGGCCGCGCGTGCACCGACCCTGACGATCGACCCGCCGGCGTAATCATCGTCTTTCGCGATCCCGCAGAACTCCGCCTTACTTCGGAGGAGCTGATCAAAGCCAACCGTTGGGAATCGCTCGGGGCCGTGGCCGGAGGCATCGCTCACGATTTCAACGAGCTGCTCACCACGATCATCGGCGGAATTTCTTTGGCTAAAGATCACAACGATCCTTCGTCGCTCGCCGACAGCGAACACGCATGCAACGCCGCGAAGGGTCTGACGAAGCAACTGCTCGCCTTCGCACGGGGGGGAGCCGCCGCCCACGCCATCATCACGGCGGAAGAACTTTTAGTCACGCCGGTCAAGCTGGCGTCAGCTGGATCGGATGTCGCTCTCTCGGTCGAGATCGCGGAGGGCACGGCACCGGTGCGCGTCGATCGCGCACTCATGACTCAGGTGTTCCACAATCTGATTCTCAACGCGCTCCAGGCGATGCCGGGACCACCCCATCACGGGCGAGTCCATCTCCGCGCCACGAATACATCACTCGTGGCGGATCAGATTCCACCATTACCCGCGGGCGGGTACGTCGAACTCGAAGTCCGCGACAACGCCAGCGGCATCGCAGCGGAAAATCTCGAGAGGATCTTCGATCCATTTTTCACCACTCGAAAACACGGCACCGGTCTCGGCCTCGCCACCGCGCTCTCCATTGTCCGCAAACACGGCGGCCAGATTGGCGTGGTCTCGACTCCCGGCGAAGGCACCGCAATGACCGTCTTCCTCCCCCGCGCCGATGAGCCTGAACCAACGCCCAACCGTGCCGCGCCGTCCTCGCGCTTCCGCACGGGTCGAATCCTCGTCGTGGACGACGATCCGAAAATTACCGCCGTCACCGCGGCGATGCTGCGCACGCTCGACTACAAATACGACATTGCGCACGAAGGCGCAGAGGCGATTCAGCTTTATCAACGCTACTTCAATATCAGTCGGCCGTACGATGCGGTGATTCTCGATGCCACCATCCCAGGCGGCATGAGCGGTGAAGAATGTTTCCGCGCGCTCCGCGAGCTGGATTCTGACGTCCGGGCGATCATCTCGACGAGCTACGACAACGACGCGATGGCCCGCCGCTTCATTGAGCTCGGCTTCTGCGGCTCATTGAACAAACCCTTCCGCACCGCCGACCTCGGCAAAGTGCTCAAGACCGTTCTCGGGTAGAACGCCGGTTGTAGGCAGCGCGCTCCCGCGCGCTCCGAAATGCCGGATTAAATCACCGAGACACAGAGAACACGCTGTCAGATCGTAATCAGGATCCAAAGAGAATTGAAGGATCACCGCGCTCTCTGCGCCTCCGTCGTTCGATCCAATCCCTCGAACCGCGCGCGAGCGCGCTGCCTATGTCGGAACCGACACACTCGTACGCATTTCGCGACTCCGACGCGAAGCCTCCGCGCTGGCTGAACTTGTCCAAGCTTTGCTGTTACCCGATTGGTCCGCGGTCAGCTCATCCCCGACCGATATAAGGCATCTGCGTCGCCATCACCGTCATGAACGGCACGTTCGCACTCAGCGGCAAACCCGCCATGTACACGACCGCCTGCGCTACATGACTCACATCAATGGTTGGCTCAACCAAGGTCGCTCCGTTCGCCTGCAGAATACCTGTCTTCATCTTCTCGGCGATGGCCGTGTCCGCGTTACCGATATCGATCTGGCCGCAGGCAATCTCGTGAGCGCGGCCATCGAGCGCGGTCGCTCTCGTTAATCCGGTGATCGCATGCTTCGCCGCAGTATAAGGTGCCGAGTTCGGTCGCGGCACGTGCGCCGAAATTGAGCCGTTGTTGATGATCCTTCCTCCGCGCGGCTGCTGTTCCTTCATCAACCTGAATGCCTCCTGCGTGCAAAGAAATGCCCCCGTTACATTTGTGTCCATCACCGCTCTCCACTGTGCCAGCGACAGCGTCTCCAGCGGCACGCCAGGCGCCCCAATTCCCGCATTGTTGAACAGTACATCCAGCCGGGCGAATGAATCGCGGACTCGCGCGAACAAGGCAGCGACCGACTCAGGATCGGTAACATCCGTCGGAACGATCAAACAGTTGCGTCCTTGGATTGTGATGACGCTCGCCGTCTCCTCCAACACCTCTCGCCGACGACCCGCCAGCACGACCGTAAATCCGGCCTCAGACAGAGCTCGAGCGGAAGCGCGGCCAATCCCGGATCCCGCACCGGTCACCACGGCGATTTTCGTTGGAGCCACGGCGCCGTCTGGGATTTTCGTCATGCCTAATCGGAAGCGGACGCCCCCACCGTGGCAAGAAGGACATCATTCTGAAATGTGGCCGGCCCGCCGTCGCTTCAGACGGGTCAGCTCGCGCCACCCAATTGGTCTTCCTGCCAACAGCCGGAGAAAGACAATGATTACGAGAACGAGAATGAGTACGGCTCAAAGCACGACGCCGTGACTCCGCTCCCCCCTCCAAACCCCGCTGGACTCGTTTGCGATCGGCTACCTCCCGCGGATCAGACGCTCTTCTCAATCCGCATTTACCCTAGCGATCGAACGCGAACAGCCGCGCATCCGGATTCTCCCGATCAAGACACAGGTCTCGCAACA
>JBDSPT010000017.1:0-5977 GCA_039930205.1 Opitutus sp.
TCCCTCGTCGGCGCGGGTGATGGAAAAAGCGGGCCTGGAACGGGAGGGCCTCGTGCGGCAATCGCAGGTTTTCCCCAACCTCGGTCCCGATCCGCGCGACTGTGTCTATTACGCGAAGGTGAAGTGATGGTAGGCGGCGGTTCACGGTTGAGCTCATCGCATCAACAAATCTGCAAATCGCGGTCGCGAGATCGACCGACCCGCTGCATGGTGGCGCATGATCACCGTCGCTCACTGCAACACCATCGACGAGGCCCTGCTGCTCAGATCTGTGCTCGAGGGCAGCGGAGTACCGGCCTTTGTTCCCGACGAAGCGATCGCTCAAACCGCACCCACGTATATGTTCGGCAGTCCGAGTGGCGTCCGGTTGCAAGTGGAAGATGACAACGTCGCCCGTGCCCGTGAGGTCCTCGAACAGAACGGTCAAAGGCCGCTGGCTTGATTAAAATTCGTGGACGGGCCGGACCTCGGGAGCGTTGCCCGACTCGTCGAGCCCAGAGCATTTTTACCGAAGCGGTGGCCGTATCGGAATGGAAGGACGACCTCGGCGTCGTCCTGTTGGGCGGCAAAGGACGACACGGAGTTCGTCCCGCCGCTCATCTACCACGGCGACACTTCAACTTGAAATGCTCTAGAAACTTCGTGCTGACACGTCACACCTCGTGCGGTTAATGCGTTCACCCCAACTCCCATGACGCGTCGGCAGTTTCTACTTGGTCTGGCAGGCGGCCTCGCGACCGCGACGACCGGAGCAGCGTATGTGAGCCTGATTGAGCCGCGCTGGCTGGCCGTATCCAGGATTCAAGTTCCGCGACCACCGCCGGCGAATTCGTCTCCGATTCGCATTCTCCAACTCTCAGATCTGCACCTCTCGTCCGTCGTTCCGCTCGATTGGATCGAGGAGAGTGTCGCGCTTGGTCTGGCCGAGAAGCCGGACGTCATCGCTCTCACGGGCGATTTCTACACGGGGAAAGCGCAGCAGGTGGACGCGTATGCGAAAGTCCTGCGCCGTTTGTCCGCGGCAGCGCCCACGTTCGCTTGTTTGGGCAATCACGACGGCGGACGATGGTCCGAGCACCGCGGAGGACTGGTGATGATTGACGCGGTGCGAGGGATGCTGGCGAACGCAGGCGTGACCTGCCTCGTCAATGAGCGCCGAACCCTCGAGGTGCGCGGACAGCGCCTCGCGTTCTTCGGCGTCGGCGATCTGTGGTCGGCGATGTGCGACCCGGGAACAGCATTCGCGAACGCCGGCCCACGAATGGGCGAACAGCGGATTGTGCTCAGTCACAATCCCGATTCGAAGACGATGTTTAAGCACTTCGATTGGGATGTGATGCTCTGCGGACACACCCATGGCGGGCAAGTCTGCCTGCCCTTCGTGGGCGCGCCCTTCGCACCCGTTTCAGACAAACGCTTCCTGCACGGCCTGTATTCGTGGGAAAACCGTTGGCTTCACGTGACCAGTGGGGTCGGAAATCTGCATGGCATCCGGTTCAACTGCCGGCCGGAGATCAGCGTGATCACGCTCGGGTGATCTGAGCCTATCGATGTTCGATTATACGCTGGGTCCCGCGGTGACCCCACGTGTTCAGGCCGTGGCGATCAGGCTCGTTGGCTTCGTCGCTGCGCTTCTCCCAATGACAGGTACCGGGGACCAGGGAAGCACCGTTTGTCACGTATTACGTGACAAGTGGGATCGTACGAACCGCGTCAGCCTTTGAGGGCTCCGGCGGCGACGCCCTTTACGATCTGGCGCTGGAGGAGGACGTACAGAATCAGAATCGGAACGGTGACCAGGACGATCCCGGCAAAGAGCATGCCGTAATTGCTGCGGTACTCCGCCGTGATCGAAAGGTTCGCGAGTCCCAAGGGCAACGTTCGCGCAGATCCGTCGATGTCGCCGCCCAAGAGCATGAACGCATAGAAGTACTCCTTCCAGACACCGATGAATTGGAAAATTGCGACCGTCACGAGGCCCGGGCGCGCGAGCGGCAGCAGGACGCGCCAGAACGCCGTGAACTCACCGCAGCCGTCGACCACCGCCGCTTCGTACAACGACCGCGGCAGCGAGTGAAAAAATCCTGCGAGGATGAAGATGGCGAAGGGCAGACCGTTCGCCGTGTACACAAGGACGAGCCCGAGTCGTGAATTGAGCAGGTCGAGATATTTGAGTTCGAAGAACAGCGGGATGACAGCGAGCTGTGCGGGGATCATCAACCCAGCGAGGAACAACCAGAACACGGCTTGACCCCACGGATGGTAGAAGCGTGAGAGGGCGTAGGCAGCCATCGATCCGAGGAGCACGATAAGGGTCACTGCGCTGGTGGTGACGACGACGCTGTTGAAGAAGTATTCCCCGAAGCGGGCTTCCTGCCACGCTGCGCTGTAGTTCCGTGTCTGGAGTGCGTCCATCGCGGGCAACGAAAACGTGTCGCGGAAGATGGCGTCGTCAGCTTTGAGCGACGAGTACGCCACCCACAGCATCGGAAATACGACCCACACCGCATAGCCAATGAGCACGGCGAGGGTGAGACCTCGTGAGATACTCTGCTTGTTTTTGAACACTCAGGACACGGAGTTCATGGAGTTAGCCGATGCGGACCACGCACCACTCTACGGATGCCATCCACAAGCCGAGGTACGTTGAAGTTCATGAGCAGCCCGACGGGCTTACCGGCGAGCCGAACATAAGAGAGAAGTTGCGCTTCATGCACGTCCTCCAGTCGCGCGAGGGACTTGAGCTCGACCACGACGGTATCGTCGACGGGCAGATCGATTCGATACCCCTTATCGATAACAAGGGTGTCGTACTTGATTCCCAGAGCCTTTTGACGCTCCACACGGTGGCCCCAACGCGTCAGTGCAAATGCGAGGCAGGCTTCGTAGGCGGATGCAAGTAAGCCGGGCCCGAGTTCTGAATGAACTTTAATTGCCGCGCCCATGATCGCCGCCGTGATGTCGTTTGGAGCCTTTGCCTGTCTTCCTCCGTGTTCTCCGTGACCTCCGTGTTCCACCTTCATACCTCGACCCTTTCGCGTTTCAGCCCTCGCATCAGGGCCGCGCTGCCGGCGAGGACGAGGACAAACAGCAGGACGGCGATCGAGGTCGCTCGGCCGATTTGGAATTCCTTGAACATCGACGTGACCATGAACGTGCCGAGCGTGTGCGTTGAGCTGTTCGGATCCTGTGACGTCAGCAGCCAGATCATCTCGAACGCGTTCAGACCCGCGATCACGAGGAACACGATCGACACCACCACGACGTCCCAGATCAAGGGCAGCGTAATGAAGAAAAACTGACGCCAGGCGGGCGCACCATCGAGCTCAGCGGCCTCGTACAACTGCTCATCGACCCCTTCCATCGCGGCGAGGTAGAGCACGAGGTTGAAGCCGCACGCCATCCAGATGTAGATCGGCACCAAGGCGACGTAGAGATGACCTTGCGCGAGCCAGGGGTAACCATCGAAGTCACGCAGCCATCCATTGCCCGTGAGGTTGCCGAGCGCCACGAGCGCCGCGTTGATCAATCCACCATGCGGTTCGTAAGCGCCGAGCCAGAGGAGCGTCGCTGCAATTCCGCCAAGCAAATTGGGAAACAAGAACACGGCGCGGAAAAAACGTCCGCCCCAGATGCCCCGGTGCAACAGATACGCGAACAGCAACGCGAGCGGCAGCACGATCACCGCTGGCACGGCCATGAGAAACAGATTGTTGCGCAGCGCGGCCCAGACCAGATCACTCTCGAAAAGCAGCCACTTGAAATTGAAGAGGCCCGTCCACGTCCGGTCGCTCAACCCATCCCAGCGCGTGAACGCCCACACAACCGCCGACAGCGCGGGGCCAATCACGAGCACGGCATACACCAGCAACGCCGGTCCGATGAATCCGGCCGCAATCCTCGGCCGCAGCGGGCCAAAGTAGGCTTCGCGATTCAGCGAACCGGGTTTGCCGGCCGCAGGCGCGCCAGACGCGCCGGTGGCCGTCGTATTCATCCGTTCGGCACGACGAGATCTCCACCGCCCGCGCGCCAGCCACACCGCCACGAAACCGAGCAGCGCCAACAACCCTGCTCCGGCAATCGGGTGCCGGTACTCCACCGCCGTCGGATGGCCGAGGCGCGCGCGATCGGCCTCCGCCGCCGATTCGATGCGTTCGGCGAAGGCCTGCGGCGTCACTTTTCCGGTCATCAAATCCATTCTCGCATCGATCAGCGCCTGGCGAACGGCGGGGGGTTGCTGCATCACCTGCGGCATGTTGAACGCATCGCGCGCACCTGAAATCAGCGCGGCGGTCTCGCGCATGCGCGGTGAAAACGCCTCGACCGGAATTCCCTTCACCGCCACCGGTGAATCCGTGCGTCGCACAAATGCTTCCGCCCGGGATCGTGAGGTCAGAAACCGCAGGAAATCGACCGAGAGTCGCTCGCGTTCAGGATCTCCGGTGGCGAAAAGGAAGAAGCTGTCAGCACCGGCTTGAATCGTCGTGGGATCAGCGACGCCCTCGGCGAACCGCGGAAAGTTCATCACGCCCATCTGGAAATTCGCCGGAATCTTTCCGCCCATCTCATACAGCATCCATGATCCGGACACGGTCATGGCCGAGCGTCCATCGAGGAAGGCCAGCTGGGCGGACGTATGCGTGGCACCCTCCCACCCGCGCAGCGCGTAGTGCTGCGTGATGCGTTGCAGGACGTCCGCGGCGCGCACGTAACGCGGATCGATGCGGCTTCCGGGCTTGAGCTCATTCAACGCCCTCCACCCTGCCCCGCCCGCGAGATTGTAAAACGCCGCTCGAAGAAACGCGTCAGGATAATTGCTGTAGATTCCCGTCGTGCTGACGGGAGCGATCCCTGTTGCTTTGATCTTCGCACAGAGCGCGAAGAACTCGTCCCACGTTTGGGGAACCGCCCATCCGTGCGCGGAGAAAAGCCCGCGATTATAGAAGATCGTCCAGCACGCATAGCTCAGCGGAAGTCCGTACGGCCGGTCGTCCACGATCCAGGAATCCAACGCCCCCGGCAGAAACGTATCGCGCCAGCGAGCGTCGCCTTCCCAATTCGGACCATCGAGATAAGGCGTGAGGTCGAGCAGCTTGCCGGCGCGGGCGAGGACGGGCACCAGCAGGTCCCGCGGCAGCGAAACGTCCGGAAGATCACCATCGATGATACGAACGCGCAGTTTGTCCGAGATCCGCGGATCGCCGTACAGTTTGACGGTCACGCCCGGTCGCTGCGCTTCGAACAGCCGCGCCGTTTCCTCGTAGAAAGCGGTGCCGTAGCCACCGGAAAAAATCGGCACATCCAGTTGAGTGGCGTTCGCTCGTCCCATCGCGCTCAACAGCGCGCAGAGCACCGCCAGCCAACCACGCACTCTCATCAAACGCCGACCCGCGCCGGCGGAGGATCGTCGAAACGCGAGAGCGGTTGATGCAACGTTGTAGCCGATGACGGTCATCGCGAGAAGGCCCGGGACGAAGCGCTCCAGCTGGACGGCCATGGCGCGTTTCGAGCCCCACGCCGCGACAAAAAACCTTGTCGGCGCACCTTAGCCTGGACCGCTTGAGAGCGTAGAAAACGTAAAACCATTTCGGTCTGCGTTCGGATGAGACCCTTCTGAGCCGGATGGTGGCGAATGTAATCCTCGGAATTCTTCGGCTTGGCCGCACTCGTCCAACGGCGTCCGAACGGCCATCAGCGCGACGGCTCTTCAGCTGCCACGGCGAAGCCCGCTTTGCGCAGCTCGCGATGCAAGGTGCGGATGTGTTTCGCGTCGCGCGTTTCCACCGTGCACTGAACGCGGACGGCGCTGACGTCAGGACCACTGAAGGCCCGCTCATGAGCGATATCCTTGATACTCGCGCCGGTGCCGGCGATCACCCGGCTCAATTCGGCCAGTCCCCCCGGTCGATCACTGATTCTGGCAGTGAACCGACTCAGACGGCCATCGTGCACGAGACCCTGCTCGATCACACGGCTC
>JBDSPT010000018.1:0-8073 GCA_039930205.1 Opitutus sp.
TGCCTCACTGCGGTCGCTGAAGTTGCTCACGCGGTAGTGCCGTGGGCGTGAACCTTACTTCACGAATGCTGCCTTTGTACCAGAAGACTTTGTTCTGTCGCACTCCGATCGATACACGACCCGCTCCCATGGGGTGAAACGACACGGCCCCTTGGATCTCCTGCTCGCCGTTCACAAAATGCGTCATCGTAGTTCCATCATAGCGCAGCGCCGCCCAGTACCATTGGCCCGCGGGGTGTTTCTTGCCTGAGTCGATGAGCGCGCGTTGCGAATCGCCGTCACGGAGAAAGGTGTCGAGCCACCACTCACCGTTCTGATTCAACCGCAGCTCGATGAGTCCGCGCGCTCCGCGCTCATCTTCCAAATGCAAGAAGCGCTGCTCCGCATGACCGCTGTCGCTCGGAGAAAAAAGAATCTCGATCGTGAAGGAGCTCCAGCCCGCAATCGGAATGACAGGGACAAACACTCCATCATGAGCGCCATCGAAGGTGAGCCCGTCACTGCTCGCGACTGGGTTGCCGAGCACCGTGGTCTCTTGGTTGCCGATCTTCCCGGCATTCTCCAAACGCCAGATGATCGGTTCCGCTGCCGCCCCCGTGTTCTGCAGAACGACGAGAGAAAGGAGCGTCAGGAGAAACGGTTTGCAGGAAGGATTGCCGGCGGTGTGGGGTTGCACGGATTGTCAGCATGGAGCACTGCGCCGGAAGAGCGAGCCTGCGGAGAGGCCCATTGGGGTTCTCCGCCATCGCATCTGGCCGAAGCACCGACGACCGCAGACGAACAACTGGATTCGGGCCCTGTCGCCTTCGGCTCGTTAACCTGGCTCTGCTGCTGAAGAACTCCTCCAGTTTGTCATTGCGAGCCCGCTTGCCGGCGTGGCAATCCAGCGGAAATTTCAAAGGGATGGCCGCGTCGCTGCGCTCCTCGCCATGCCACGACGAGCTCCTGTTCAAACCACCCTACGTACGTTGGTCCGGTCGTCAGAAGGACAGGCATTCGGGAGTTCATCGGCGTAGTCCACTCCACGGCTCCACGTTGGTTCACGCCTCAGAAGGACCGCAGGGATTGATCGCGCCCGCTGCGGAACCCAACCGCCCACAGTCTCACGGTGCCTTCGGGAGCTTCTTCGCGTGTTTCTTCAGATGCTTCTTCTTCACCGCCGGGGCGTGCGTGGCTGCGGGGGTGGTTGCGTGTTTAGCGTCGGGGACCGGAGCAACCGCTGGCGTCTGGGGCCGGAGCGGCGGGAGGCGAATCGGATCGACGTCAGCCGACGCGGCCGTGGAGCCGATGACAAGGAGTGAGAGCGCGATGAGAGATTTCATGAGAATGACGCGCGACATCTGCAGCTTCGACGGGGACAATCGCCAGCTTTTTCAGGCGGTAACACACGTGCAGCGACTGCCGCAAAGCAGGGGTCACCTTGACGTTGAGTCGGCTTTGAGGACCGTGAGGTCGCTTGGCCGTCCATTCATCACCCGTCACACCGCCGGCTCCGCCGCTGTGGACTCGTGCGTTGGGAAGTTTCTCGCACACACCTCGCACGCTTGGCCTGGTTTGGCGCTCCTCCCCTGTTGGTCTGATTGCTGTCGCTGCTCTGACGGTTGCGTCCGCCGCCTTGCCGATCGCGATCGCATGGGTCGGCAAGCTCATCGTTGATGCCGTCGTTGCCGCTCACGCGGCGCTGCCGGGTGCAGCACGAGATGTCGCCGTCTCACAGGTCGTCACTTGGGTTCTCGTGGAGTTGGGCATCGTCGTTGCACTTGGACTCGTCGAACGCGTGATCGGCGTGATGCGTCAGGTCGTGGGATCGCGGCTCGGTATCGATCTGAATGTCACGATTCTCGAAAAGGCACTGACGCTCGAGCTGCGCCATTTCGAGGACCCGGCGTTCTACGACAAACTCACCCGCGCAAGACGGGAGGCGTCATCGCGCCCCTTGTCACTCGTGCAGCAGAATTTCGCGACTCTGCGTGGAGCGCTAATTCTTGCTGGCTACGCGGCGCTCTTGATTCGATTCAGCCCTTGGGCGGTGTTGGGCCTTTTGCTCGCAGCAGTTCCTTCGTTCATTGCGGAGGCGCGATTTTCGGGTGCTGCCTTTCGGTTGAGAAATCGTCGTTCGCCCGAAGCGCGACGCCTGAACTACATCGAGTACGTGCTCGCCAATGACGAGCACGCCAAGGAGGTGAAACTCTTCGGCCTTGGACCGATGCTGCTTGGAAGGTACCGGCAGCTCGCCGAAGCGTTCTTTCAGGACGACCGCAAGCTCGCGATCGAACGTGCAGGTTGGACGTTCGCGCTCTCGCTGATCGCGAGCGCAGCGTTCTACGGCTGCTACATCGCCATTGCACTCGCGACGGCTGCAGGCCGGCTGTCACTCGGAGATATGGCGCTCTACGTCGTCGCGTTCAGGCAGGGCCAATCGGCATTCCAATCAATTCTCACCGCGTTAGGCGGCATGTATGAAGACAACCTCTACATGTCTAATTTGTTCGAATACCTGGCGATTCCAACGGTGACTTCCAACGCGCGGGAAACTTCCGGAGTCGTGGAACGGGGCGAAGTTGGGATTCGATTTGAGAACGTCGGCTTTCGTTATCCCGATGCCAAAACCTGGGCGCTCCGCGGCGTCTCCGTGTTCATTCCGAAAGGTGAAAGCCTGGCGCTGGTGGGACAGAACGGAGCCGGCAAAACGACCTTCATCAAACTGCTCACTCGGCTGTATCAACCCACCGAAGGCAAAATCCTCCTCGATGGTCGCGATCTGCAGTCGTGGCCGGAGGAACAGCTGCGCGCTCGCATCGGCGTCATTTTCCAGGATTTCAACGAGTATCAGTTCGCCGTCCGTGAAAACGTCGGATTCGGCAGTATCGAACATCTGGACGACCAGCCACGGGTCGCGCGTGCGGTCGAACGCGGCGGAGCGACCGAATTGATCGAGACGCTGTCTCACGGTCTTGAAACCCAGCTCGGCCGGTATTTTCAGGACGGGGCAGAGCTGTCGGGAGGACAGTGGCAAAAAATCGCGCTCGCCCGCGCGTTCATGCGGGAAGAAGCCGACATTCTTGTCCTCGACGAACCCACCGCTGCGCTCGATGCCGTTGCAGAGCAAAAGGTGTTTGAACGATTTCGGGCTCTCACGCGCGATCGTACGGCCATTGTGATCTCACATCGTTTTCCAACCGTACGCATGGCGGATCGAATCATCGTCATTGAACACGGACAGATTTCCGAACAAGGCACGCACTCACAGCTTCTCGCGCAGGGCGGCCAATACGCGCGACTCTTCACCTTACAGGCGGACGGCTATCGTTGATTTCGAGCCATGCACCCGACCGCAGCGTCGACTCAAGTTCTAATGTCGGTCTATCGCCTCAGTTGAATCGCACCCTCGGTAATCCGTAGCCTGCCATCCTACTCGGCCAGTCCCTGTGCCTTTTCCCGTTACCCCGATGAAAATAATCACCACGCTTACTCGTACCCTCGCCGTCATGCTTGCGTCCCTCACTGCTGGAATGTCCGCCGAATCCTCTGCGACCCGTCGCGTTGCGATCGTTATCGATGATGGTCCCGTGATTGAGCAGACCACCAAAATGCTGGCGGTGTTGGCGGCAGGAAAAGCGCACGTGACGTTTTCCTATGTTGGGAAGAACGTCATCGCAAATCCTGAACTTGCACGCGCAGCGCTGGCAGCCGGTCACGAAATCGCCAACCATTCGTACATGCATCCGCACCTGAAAACGCTGGACGATGCGACCGTCGAAAAAGAACTCCGCGATACGAATGCCGCGATCCAGCAGGCCACGGGACGTACTCCTGTCTGGTTTTGGGCGCCTTTTCTTGAATCGGATGAACGTATCGAACGAATCGCGGGAACGAACAACCTCACCCATTTTCCGTATAAGAAATTCCACTTCGTCTCGACCGATGACTGGAACGTGAATGCGACCGATGCCGCGACGATTCTCCATCGCGCTACGACGGAGATTCAGGACAAGACGGTCATCCTCTGCCATGAATGGCGCCTGGAGACGCTTCAGCAACTGCCCGCAATTCTGGCGGAGCTTCGCAGCCAGGGTTTCGAGTTTCTCACATTCAGCGAGCTGGCCGGCGTCGGCCCATGATTTGAACGGTCGCGTCCGCAGATCCCCGAACCGTCAGTCGCAACGTGTTCGCGCGACGGCGCGCGAATTCGACTCAACCTTCGGCTTTGAGATGCACGGAAAGCGCGGTCGTGGGAGCGCGGCCGTAAACCGGCGCGATCTTCGCTACGCGAACTGAACTCTCCTGCACCGCCATCAGCTCCGACCGAGCGGTCTCGAGCTGGCTCTCGATAAAATCGAGACTGTGTTGGCGGCGCGCCAGAAGTCCCGCAACGCGGGCGCGAGCGACCGCATCAGAAATGACACTGCCCATATCCGTGATTGCTGCGACGACCGGCTCTGCGCTCCGCTGGATTTCTGCCACTGCAGCATAGTCCTTTTCGGCGAGAGTCGCGGCTTCACGCGTCACGAGATCGTCCAGTGCACTCACCAGCCGGTTAAACTTCTGCCGGGGCGCTTCCATCCGTCGGGCCGTTAGGCGACGCCGCGCAGGGGTTCTGCGACCAAGGAGTTGGAGTCCTGCTTCAACAGCATTTCAGCCCAAGCGTCACGCAGCGATCCGACCAGCCCTTCCACTTCGACGACTGGGCTGACGTCCTTCCGCAAGTTCGCCTCGAAAAGCCGGCGCGTGTGGTAGTCGTACAGGCGATACAGGGTTTGAGCGAAATCGCCACCGGTTTCCATGTTCAGTCCGCTCTGGAGCTCGTTGATGATGTTCTGCGCTTTTTGCAGCTGGTGGTTGATGATCTCGATCCGACGAGGATCATCTTCCGAACGGCTGAAGGCCTCTCGCGCGAGCGCGATCGCTTTGAGCGCACCGTCGAACAGCATCAGAACAAGTTGGCCGGGACTGGCGGTCAGAACCGCGTTTGCCCGATAGGTTTTGACGTAACCGTTGGCGACCATGGCCTGAGAATCAGGATTGGTCTTCGCTCAGATCAGCGGAGTTCAGGATGAAACCTGCGACTTTCTTCAGCGCCTCACGTGAGGGGAAATTGGGGTCAGCGGCGAGCGCGCGAGCGCGTTCAACCACTTCAGGCCGGATTTCGGGCTGGCGAACAAGTTCGGAGCGGAGAAAGGCCGCGTTTTCCGTCGAGAGGAGATCCTTGCGGGACGCCTCCTGGCGTGCGATCGCGGGGCTTGGAACGGAGACTGACGCAGTAGGAACCGTGCGGTCAGTCGAGGTGGTAGAGTTGATCATCATCTGGTTTCGTGGAACGAAACGGTCAGCCTCTGAAGTCAGTTACAGGGAACGCCGTTGGAGATAAAGAAACGTATCGGGCGAATATCAGAAAACTTTAGCGAGGTGCGGCAACTTCTGAGCCCTGTTTTGGATTGATTTTCGGCTCAGGCGAGTAGACCGGCGGCAGTGTAGCGAACATGTCCGAAGCCACGTAGCTGGCGAACCGACTTGGCGATTGCAGGACCGACGGAGTAAGGTCGGCCGGCACCCCACCCCGATCGCCTTCCATGAAGTGCGCTCGTGCGCTGTTCGCGACTGCGCCGTCGGCGGCCGAGTAGACATTATCGAACGTCCAGATGAGATGAACATTTTCGCCGAGCGTCGCCAGTTTCGACCGGATGCCCAAAGCCATCGGCCGGTACGCTTTGAACACCGTCAAATCAACAAACATCACGGCATCCGCCGCAAATTCGCGCTGAAGGCGCTTCAGCATATCCGCGGGCAGAGCACTCACCGACGAATATTCTTCCGCTTGAAAACGCTGCAGGCAGTCGGACCGCGTCAGCGTCACAACCTCGAACCGATTCTTGCGCTGCAGTTCGGTGAGAAAAACGGCATCCAAAGCTCCAACACTCTCGGCCGGAGCCACCGTGCCACTTGCGATCGGCAGGAGCACGACCCGGCGAACATTCGGCGGCAACTGCGCATCACCCGTGTGATTGGTGGCCTTGAAGAAAGGACCGGTTCGCGCGCTGTCACTGACCGGCGGAACCATGCAGCCGGAAATCCACACTGAACCGATCACCGCAAGCAATGCGCCCGATTTCCGGACGGGAGCCGAAAGAAAACGCCGACGATCAAAACGAATCATCAGGTAGTCGTCTTCTTATCGAAGAAATTGCTCAAGGTTGTTTGTTGCTGCTGAGCCCTCGACTGCGCGTTCTGCATCGCCAGGAATGCATTGGTCAGCAGCTGGCGCTGGTTCGCCAGGCGCAAATTCAGAGTGATGATCTGCTTGTCGATACCCGCATTCAGGCGGTTAATCGTCGTCATCTGCGTCGCGAGCGCGCCGGTCGTCGGGGTTAGCTTCGACGTAAGGAAGGCTCCAAACACATCGGAGAACCCCGTGGTATTGGTATTGAAGAACGCCGCGACATCATCGCCTTTCGTCGAAAGTACGTTGTCCAGCGTCGCCTGGCTGCGAATCGAGAGAGTGGAATCGGTCGAACTGAAATCGATCCCAAGATCGGCGAAGCGTTTAACCGAACCCGTCAAACCTGAGATCTGGCCGAAGGCCATCGATCGCAGCTGGGACGCCCATCGCTGCACCTCTCGATTATCTGCGAGCAACGCGGCCGTGACTTTCCCGTCCGGCGTTCTCGTAATCTTGGTTTGCGAATCGATGTACGTCTGGACCGCGTTGAATTTCGTGATGAACGTCTGAATCGCTGCGTTCATTGAAGTCGTGTCTGCCTTGACCGTAATCGTCTGAGTTCCCGTCGAGGCAGCCGTGACGCTCAGGCCATTGATCCCAAGCGCGGCCTCATCGAGGGTGTTGCTGTGACTGGTGATCATGGCGCCGCCGTTCACCGTAAACTGCGCGTCACTCCCCCGCGTCAGAGTACTGCCGGTCGACAAACCCAGGGCGTTGAGCAAGCCGTCCCCGGTTTCGGACACTCCCACGCCGACATCGCCCGTTGTCTTGTTCATCAGAATCACGCGATCAGTCCCAGCATCGTAACTGGCGCTGACGCCCGCGGACGAAGCGGTGATCCGAGCCAGGACGGCCGAGAGAGAATCGGTGTTGACGTTGTAATCGATCGAAACGCCGTTGACGGAGAAGGCGCCGGCGCCCGTGCCATCAACGGCTGTAATGGCGGTCCGGAGACGCGACGTCGCCAGAGGAAGGGAAGGCGCGGAACTGCCCAAGCTGGTCGCACTCGAAGTGGACGTGGTGCCATTGTTCGACAGCCGCAACGCCGTCAGAAGATTGCTCGAGTCGTTACCTGCTCCGAGCACAACCTGAGAGCCATCAGTGCTGGCGAGGGTTACTTGGTCCGTCGCCGAACTGTAGTTCGCAGTCACCTTCCCATCGGTCGCCGTCGAGATTTTCGCGAACACTTCGCTGAGAGAGTCCGTCAGCGCAATCGTCACCTGCCTGCCATTCACCGCGAACGTACCGGCGGTCACTGCGGTCGATGTTCCCATACTCGCAAGCGTGACGCCGGCGACATCATCGGTGCTGCTCAAGCCCGTCGAAATTCCGCTTGTTCCCGTGATTCTGGAAGACGTTGCCAGTTGACCGACGGCGATTTCGTAGGAACCGCGGATCGCGCCGGTGCCAGCACTCATGGTCCAGTTGGTGCCAGCCGTTGAGGAACTCGCAGAACGGCCACTAAAGAGTCCCGGCGCGGCCAGCGCACTCGAAGCCGTTTGCAAATCTGTCATCCGCGTCTGCAGCGTGGAAAGACTCGCGAGGCGATCGATGTTCGTGGACTCCTCCGTCTGTAGGCGGGCAACGGGAGTCGATTCAATCTGGATGAGCTGGTCCACGACGGACTTCCAGTCGAAGGAACCTGAGATGAGTCCGGAAATTTGGATGCCAGCCATAAAGAATAAAATGAATCAACAGGCGGTATCGGCACGTTCCGGCTCATTCTTAAGATCCGAGAGTTTTCACGAAATCGGCTCAATAAAACTTGACCCCCGCCGATATCAGCACCCGTCGAGAAAAACTTCCCGACCGGCGCGATTCAGAGCCGATCCACTGAATACGAATGCGACACGGAC
>JBDSPT010000019.1:0-14560 GCA_039930205.1 Opitutus sp.
GCAAGGACCAAAAAATCACGATCCAAGGATCCTCCGGCCTTTCCAAAGAAGAGGTCGAGAAGATGACCAAGGAAGCAGAGCTCCACGCTGAAGAAGACCGCAAGCGAAAGGAAGCGGTGGAAACCAAGAATCAATTGGATTCTACCATCTACCAGCTTGAAAAAACGCTTCGTGAGTCCGGTGAAAAGCTTCCGGCTGACAAGAAAACTTCGATCGAAGCTGGAATCGCCGACGCCAAAAAAGCGCTCGAAAGCGAAGATACAGCGCAGATGAAATCTGCGATGGAAAAACTCTCGTCCCTTGGCGGCGAACTGTATGCGGAGGCTCAGAAGGCCGCCGCAGCACAGGGCGCTCCCGAAGGAGCTCAGGCTGCTGGAACGGATTCCGGCAGCGGTGATGCTCAGCCGAAAAAGACCGAGAAAAAAGCAGATGTCGTCGATGCAGATTTTGAGGTGGTGGACGACGACAAGAAGAAATAACTCTCAACTCCTTTGCGCGCCTGCTGCGTATTCGCGGCCTGCGCGCTTTGTTTAATCAAACACCTCTAGATCAGATAACCAAAAAAAATATGGCTAACGTTAAAATCAAGCCCATCGGCGATCGCGTGCTCGTGGAGCACATTGAAGAAAAAGAGCAGGTCCGCGGAGGAATCATCATTCCGGACAGCGCTAAAGAGAAGCCACAGGAGGCCAAGGTAATCGCCCTGGGCACCGGCAAGAAAGGCGAAGACGGCAAAGTTGTCGCTTTCGAAGTCAAAGTCGGCGATCGCGTGCTCATCAGCAAATACGGTGGCACCGAAGTTAAGCTCGAAGAAAAGAAATACACTATCGTACGTGAGGACGACATCCTCGGAGTCATCGGTTGAACCCACCCGCTGTCACACTCTCTCAAACTCTCAATTAAGTTTTAAATACAATGGCTGCTAAACAACTCATCTTCGACGAGACCGCTCGTCAGAAAATTCTCCGCGGTGTCGAGATTCTCTCCTGCGCTGTAAAAGTAACGCTTGGGCCTAAGGGTCGCAATGTCGTCATCGACAAGAAATTCGGTTCTCCCACCGTAACCAAGGATGGCGTGACCGTCGCCAAGGAAGTCGAACTTCCGGATCCGTACGAGAACATGGGCGCTCAGATGGTGAAGGAAGTCGCGTCCAAGACCTCCGACGCTGCTGGTGACGGCACCACGACCGCTACGGTTCTCGCTGAAGGCATTTATCGCGAAGGTCTGAAGAACGTGACCGCCGGTTCTAATCCTGTGTATCTCAAGCGTGGTATCGACAAGGCCGTTGAGGCTGCTGTCGCTGAGCTCGCTCGAGTTTCAAAGAAGGTCAACGAACGCGAAGAGATTCGCCAGGTTGCAACCGTCTCCGCGAACTGGGATGACACCATCGGTAACATCATTGCTGATGCCATGGACAAGGTTGGCAAGGACGGCACCATCACCGTCGAGGAAGCCAAGTCGATCGAAACCACCCTCGACGTCGTCGAAGGCATGCAGTTCGACAAGGGTTACCTCTCGCCGTACTTCACGACCAATGCAGAAGCGCAGGAAGCAATCCTCGAGGATGCTTACGTTTTGATTCACGAGAAGAAGATCAGCTCCCTGCAGGATCTCCTCCCACTGCTCCAGACCGTCGCCAAGAGCGGCAAGCCACTCCTCGTAATCGCAGAAGACGTCGAAGGAGAAGCCCTCGCCGCTCTCGTGGTGAACAAGATTCGTGGCACGCTCAACGTGTGTGCCGTCAAGGCTCCTGGCTTCGGCGATCGTCGCAAAGCAATGCTCGAAGACATCGCAGTCCTCACGGGTGGTCGCTGCATCACGGAAGATCTCGGTATCAAGCTCGAGAACATTCAGGTTGCTGATCTTGGCCGCTCGAAACGCATCGTGGTCGACAAGGAGAACACCACGATCGTCGAAGGCTCCGGAAAGTCCTCGGACATTCAGGCGCGTGTGAAGCAAATCCGTCGCCAGATCGACGAGACCACCTCCGACTACGATCGCGAGAAGCTCCAAGAACGCCTCGCCAAGTTGGCCGGTGGTGTCGCTGTCATCAACGTCGGTGCAACTACCGAAGTTGAAATGAAGGAAAAGAAGGCACGCGTTGAAGACGCTCTCCACGCCACACGTGCGGCCGTGGAAGAGGGTATTGTTGCTGGCGGTGGCGTTGCTCTGCTCCGCACGGCCAAGGTTATCGATGCTCTCCAACTCGAGGGTGACGAAAAGATCGGATCGCAAATCGTTCGTCGGGCGATCGAGCACCCTATTCGCATGCTCTGTGCGAACGCTGGCGTCGAAGGTGCCGTCGTCGTTGGCGAGATCCTTGGCGGAAAGGGTAACTTCGGTTACAACGTTGCGACCGATAAGTATGAGGATCTCGTGAAGGCGGGTGTAGTTGACCCAACCAAGGTCACGCGCACCGCGCTGCAGAATGCAGCTTCGATCGCAGGCCTGCTCCTGACGACCGAGTGCATGATCACTGAGCTCCCGGAAAAGAAGGATGGTCACGCTCCAGCACCTGGTGGCGGCGGCATGGGCGGAATGGATTACTAATCCGTTCGCGAACTTTCGTTTCGAACTCTCAAGGCGTTCCCGTTCTGCGGGGCGCCTTTTTTGTCGGCTTCCTCGGCCTTTGAGTGAAGCGGTTCAATCAATAAACACCCATGCGACGCACTTCGTTAGATCAACTTTGGGCGCGTGCGTTTGGTTTTAGGTGAAATCGCGGTTAGAATTTCGCTTCTCTTTCGTGGGAGAGCGCGCATCCGTTCTGACTATGGAAGTCGTTTTTCTAGGGACTGGGACATCGCAGGGCGTGCCGTTGATCGCTTGTGATTGCGCCGTGTGCATGTCGGCGGATCTGCGCAACAAACGTTCGCGTGCGTCTATTCATGTCGTCATGGATGGCCTCCATATCCAAGTCGACGCGGCACCGGAGTTTCGACTGCAGTGTATCGCTAATGACATCAGGTGGGTCGATTTTTTCATCCTGACCCATGGTCATGCGGATCACATCAACGGAATGGACGATTTGCGGCGGTTTTGTGACCTTCTCGGCGGGAAAGCGCTCACGGTGTATTCAACCGACGAGGGGAAGGGCCGCGTGGTCTCGGTGTTTCCGTACACGATCTCCGAAAGACCGATTTCACGAGGATACGCTGCTTTCAACCTTGTCGATATGCCGACGACACTTGATCTGCCGCAGGGAACGATCCAGTCCACGCTGTTACCGCATGGTGGCCTGAATACGCTTGGGCTTATCTTCACCGAACGGTGCACGCAGCGAAAGTTTGTCTACTACACCGATTGCAAACGCCTCCCGCGGGACGCAGTCGAGCTTGCTCGCGGCGCGACCACTTTAGTGTTGGACGGATTACGGCCAGATCCACATCCGACGCATATGAGCATTCCGGAAGCGATTGCTTTCGCGGCTGAAATTGGCGCGCCGATGACGTGGCTGACTCATCTGACTCACCTCAACGATCACGCCACCACGGACGCCGAACTGCCCCTTGGAGTGCGTCTCGCATACGACGGGCTGAGGTTGACGATTTAGACGGCTACGTGAAATGGCGTATCGCACCGGGTCGATTCGAGTGCCGGATCAACGTCAGCGTGGTGAATGCGCTGCTCCCGGAGTCTCCGTCGCCATGTGTCATTCGCAGCCAGCTTGATGGCATCACTCAGTCTCCCGAGCTGCGCATCCTACGGTGCCGAACCGTATCCGACTGATCAATCCGTCGTAGGCTCAAACACCACTCGCGACCGAGCTGGCATTCTCGCAGAGGAGATTCGGCGACATGACGGACTCTACCATCGCCAAGGTCAGCCTGAAATTTCCGATGCTGAGTACGATGAACTGAAGCGCGAATTCGCTACACTCAAAGTCAGCGATCATCCCTCCGACGATGCGCCTCGAGCCGATGGAATTGGCGATGATCGGTCGGACGGATTTGTGAGTCATCGTCATAGAAAACGAATGCTGAGTCTCGACAAAGCGTATTCGAAATCGGAGCTGCTTGCCTTCGTGGATCGGTCGGAACGAAAACTTGGACATCCTATCACCCGCTACATCGTCGAACCCAAGTTCGACGGTATCGCGATCAGCGCAACCTACGTGGATGGAGAGCTCGTGTCAGTCGCCACCCGGGGAGACGGATTTGAGGGAGACGATGTGACGTCGATCGCTCGCTGCATTCGCAATTTCCCAATATCGATCCGGCATCGTACCGGGGATCCAGTGCCCCAGTGCATCGAGTTCAGAGGCGAAGTCTACTTGTCCTTCGACGAGTTCAAACGGATCAACGACGCGCGGGAAGCGGCGGGAGAGACCAATTTCACGAGCCCTCGGAATCTTGCGGCCGGCTCTTTGAAATCTGCAAACGCCGACGTCGTCCCCTCTCGAGAGCTCGATGTTGTATTCTACGGAATAGGCTTCGTTCAGCCCGAGCAGGCTGCGCCACTAACCCAATGTGAACTTCTCCGGTCACTAGAGGGCTGGGGAATTCCGACGGTAATGCAGTCCACGATCGTGGAAAGATCGGACGGACTCTGGGCCGCGGTGGTTGCAATGGGAGCTGCTCGCGAGCGGTATCCGTTTCCCACGGACGGAGTAGTTATCAAGGTGGATTCTTTGGCGGATCAGCTTGTCCTTGGCAGCACTGAACACGCGCCCCGGGGGGCGCTCGCCTACAAATTCTCACCCCAACGGATGGTTACTCGGCTCAAGGCCGTGGCGTTGCAGGTGGGGCGAACGGGTGTGATCACGCCGGTCGCGGAATTGGAGCCGGTGCAGTTCCGCGGCGCCTTGATCAGGCGCGCGAGTCTTCACAACGCAGACGAAATCGCGCGTCGGGATTACCGAATTGGGGACCACGTTTTTGTCGAACGCGGGGGGGACGTGATCCCTCACGTTGTCGGCGTCGATCTTTCACTGCGCTCTGATTCCAGCGAAAGGTACGTATTTCCCGAACGTTGTCCCGGCTGCAATCAGCGGCTCGAGAGAGAAAAGCAGAAATCTGCGTGGCGCTGCATCAATGCCCGTTGTCCTGCCCAGCTGAAGCGACAACTCCAGTACTTTGCCACGTGTGTAGGAATCACGGGCATTGGCAACGTGGTCGTAGATCGATTAGTCGACTCAGATTCCGTTAAGGATCTCCCGAGCCTGTACCGATTGCGGCGCGTTGATGTTGTTGGGGCCACGCACCTTTCTGTTCGACGGGCTGACGAACTGATCGCGAGCATCGAGGCGTCGAAGCAAGCCGATCTCTGGCGATTCGTTAAAGGGATGGGATTTCCCGGGGTCGGTGAATCGACTGCGCGACAGCTCGCTAGAACATTCTCGTCGCTTGATCGTCTCGCGAACGCCACCGAGGAGGAATTGCGAGACTCACAATCGCCGAAGCTATCCGTGCTAGCTCTCACGCAGTTCGTCGCCTCACGCGATTTTAAGCGGCTCGTCGCCGAGTTGATAAGCGCAGGCGTTGATCCATCAGCTCGCGAGTGAATCGAAGACATTCCTTCGATTCTCAGATACATGAGTGACCAAGAGACCCCTGAGAGCGGGAGCCGCACAGATCTAGGCACGTCGGTAGGCGCCAATATCCGAGTCTCGAACAAGACGAGGAATCTCTGCTCGTGACTGAGTTTCACGAATTTTCGCAGCGCAGCGGAATCGCTCTTGCTTTAATCCCTACTAAATGAATGTAGTATGGTTTACCTAACAATGAAGCTGTCGAAAAAGGGAGAGTATGCGCTACGGTCATTGATCAGCCTTGGAATTGCCGCCGAGGTTGGCCGTTCTCTCGTTCAAGTATCGGAAATAGCTGAAAATGAACAGCTTCCGGTCAAGTTTTTGGAACAGATCATGCAGGCGCTGAAGGATGATGGCTTAGTGTCGAGCGTCCGGGGAAAGTTCGGCGGCTACCTGCTAGGCAAACCGGCCAAGGAAATTACGATTGGCCAGATTGTTCGCCTCATCGATGGTCCGCTGGCCCCGATCGGTTGCGTGAGCCACACCGCTTACTCGAAATGTACGTGCCCTGATGAGACGCATTGTGGGCTCCGGATGCTCATGCTGGATGTGCGTAACGCCATCGCGGGTATCTTGGACCGCTACACCCTGGCTGACGTTGTAGAAGTCACGCTCAGAAAGCTCCGTCGAGACGGCGTTCCGCTGCCATTTTCTCCAGAGGCCGAAAATGCCCCCGCGCCCGTCCGTGTCTCCGCTCGTTTGGCGGGGAAACTTGCGCGGCGTTCAATCTCACCCCGGCTGACTGAAGCTGACGGTGTGCTCCATCAGCTTCTTGGCGACTACAGCATTTAAGGAACGGCAACTCTGACTCTCCCTGCATGAAAATTGAAGCCTACCTGCATCCATCTCGACTCCTGACTGAATTGTTTGGTCCGCGAGAAAGTAGAAGGACTCCGGGTACGGAATCGTCAATTGGTCGTGCACGACCGACGTGTGGCGTAAATCGATCGGACGCAAAACCCCTATTGTCAGCATCACGCGATCAGTCCCCCGATAACTTGGCCCATCAGTTTCTCTGAGACGCTTCTATCACACCAAGCATTTAATGCGTTTCAACCAGCCTCCAAGAGTCGCGTCCTGCCTCAGTTCCACAATGATCCTCAAAGTATCCACCGCGGCATTTCGGCCGGCCCTCGCCATCGCATCGCTCCTCACCGGATCGGTCACTTTACAGGCTGACGAACGAGATGAGGCGATTCAAGCACTGCGCGAGCAGGTTCGTATCCTTGACCAAAAGCTCCGAGTTTTGGAGCGGAAGTACGAAACGAAGGAGGATTCGACTGCTGCCGCAAGAACCGCGCCGAAAATCACCATCAACGACAAGGGCCTTACGCTCGCATCCGGTGACGACGCGAATTCGATCAAGCTGCGCGGTCTCGTGCAGTTCGACTCGCGGACCTTCTTCGGCGACAATGGCATTACGAACAACTCGTTCGTTCTGCGTCGCGCTCGAATCTCCACAGAAGGCACGTTTGCGAAAAATTTCGCTTTCCAGGTGGTTCCCGAATTCGGCGGCGGTGCCCTAAGTATCCTCGATGCAAATATATCACTGACACTGAGGAAGGCGTTCACGGTAAAAGCCGGCAAGTTCAAGGTCCCTGTAGGCCACGAACTGCTGCAGTCTGATTCTTGGACATTCTTCAATGAGCGCGCTCTTCCGAGCAATTTAGTCCCGAGCCGCGATGTCGGCATTCAATTAGGCGGCGATTTGTTTGATGGTACCGTCTTGTATGCAGCTGGCGTCTTCGGCGGTGTCGCAGATGGTGCCAGCTCCTCCAATTCAGATTTTGATAACGAGAAGAGTGTCGCCGGTCGGATCTTCGCGACGCCATTCAAGAACAGCGCCGGATCGCCGCTCCAAGATCTCGGATTGGGCGTATCGGGAAGCTTGGGACGTCAAAAGACCGCGACGGCGCTGACGGGTGGGTATCGCACCCCCGGCCAGCAGACCTTCTTCCGATACCGGACGACCGCCGTGAACGACGGCCAGATCTGGCGCTTATCGCCACATGTGGATTACCGCAACGGCTCCCTGGGTGTGCTCGGCGAGTTTGTGGTATCCGTCGCTAACGCACGTCCTACCGCGACGGGAGCCAAGGCTGCGCTTGAAAACAAAGCGTGGCAGGTTGCTGCCGGCTATGTTTTGACTGGAGAAAACTCCTCTTACACGGGTGTCGTTCCGAAGGCGAATTTTGACCCCACGGCTGGCACTTGGGGCGCTTTCGAAGTCGTCGCCCGTTACGAAAATTTGAGGGTGGACTTTGGGGCGTTTCCGCTGTTCGCCGATCCTGCTGCCAGTGCCGATGAGGCGTCGACCGCTGGTATCGGACTGAACTGGTATCTCAACAAAGCAGTTCGCGCGACCTTCGATTTTTATCAGACGAGCTTCGACAACAGCTCATTGGTTCCAACGTCGCTCCTCCTGCGTCAAGACGAGAAGGCGCTGATCACTCGTTTCCAAGTCGCATTCTGAATCGGCTGAAACCCTCGCGCTTTTATCATGAAGACTCTCCGTCTCACGACCTTACTCTTCGTCGGCACGCTGGCCACGGCTGCGTTCGGCAAGACGATTGAACTGCTCAACGTGTCCTACGATCCGACGCGTGAGCTCTACGTCGACTACAACAAGGCATTCGCCGCCCACTGGAATGCCAAGACCGGCGACACCGTATCCATCAAGCAATCGCATGGTGGCTCTGGGAAGCAGGCCCGCTCAGTGATCGATGGGCTCGGCGCTGACGTCGTCACACTGGCACTCGCCGCCGACGTGGATGCGCTCTGCGGGAACGCGAAGCTGATTCCGCAGGATTGGCAGAAGCGTTTGCCAAATAACTCCGCTCCGTACACAAGCACGATCGTATTCCTGGTTCGCAAAGGAAACCCGCGGAAGATCAAGGATTGGGACGATCTGGTCCGTCCAGGAGTGTCGGTCATCACGCCAAATCCAAAAACTTCCGGTGGTGCGCGTTGGAATTACCTCGGAGCGTGGGGTTATGCGCTGAAGAAATTCAACGGCGATGAAGCGCAGACCAGGCAATTCGTCGGTGCGCTGTTCAAAAACGTCGCGGTCCTCGACAGCGGCGCGCGCGGTTCAACCACGACGTTCGTCCAACGAGGGATCGGCGACGTTGTGATCTCTTGGGAGAACGAAGCTCATTTGGCCCTCAGGGAATTCGGCGCTGACAAGTTTGAGGTGGTCGTACCTTCCTTGAGCATCCTCGCCGAACCCACGGTAACCTTCGTCGATAAAGTCGCGAAGAAGAAGGGTACGACGGACGCGGCCAAAGCATATCTCGAGTACCTGTATTCCGATGAAGGGCAGGAGATCGCAGGCCGAAATTTCTACCGTCCGCGCAACGAGGCGATCGCCGCGAAGTACTCCAGCACGTTTCCCAAGCTCGAGCTCATTACCATCGATGCCGTTTTCGGTGGATGGGCGAAAGCACAGAAGACCCATTTTGCCGATGGTGGGGTGTTCGATCAAATCTACGTCAAGTAGCTGAGTTGAAATGCGCTCGCACGGCCACGTAACGTGCGCGCCATCGCACCCTGATATAACCATAATCTGCACTCAACATGACCCCGTGCTCTCGCGAAGCCGCGCCGTCTTTTGCCCTGACACTTCGCCCGACGATGAACGCTGACACGATTCTTTCGCTTCGGCGCGGGCACAAACCCAAGGTGCGCGAATTCGTGAGCAAGCTTATCGCCAATGTGGCTGCGCTGGACCGAATCGTGTCCTTGTACCCCGGTTTTATAGCTTACGCCCAAAATATCTGATGTCGCTCGCCCGTTCACAACGCACTGTTTTGCCGGGATTTGGGCTTTCGCTCGGTTTTACCCTGGCGTATCTGGGTATCATTGTACTCGTGCCGCTTTCCGCAGCTTTTCTCCGGACGGCAGGGATGAGCTGGAGTGAGTTTGTCACGGCCGTGGCGTCGCCGCGCGTGCTGGCTTCTTACCGCCTGAGTTTTGGAGCGTCGTTCGCCGCTGGTGCGGCCAACCTGCTTTTCGGCCTCATTGTCGCCTGGGTGCTGGTGAGGTACAGCTTCCCCGGAAAGAAAGTGATCGATGCCTTGGTTGACCTGCCGTTCGCGTTGCCGACGGCAGTCGCGGGCATCGCGCTCACGGCGATTTATGCCCGCAACGGGTGGCTCGGCTGGGTGGAGCCGATTTGGGCCTCGGGAGTAGCACGACTGAATGAATGGATCCCGGGGATCGCGTGGAAAGAATGGCTCGGCGTCAAAATCGCATTCGATCGGCCGGGTATTTTCATCGCGCTTACGTTCATCGGATTGCCGTTCGTGGTTCGCACCTTGCAGCCGGTGTTGGAGGAACTGGAACCTGAACTGGAAGAGGCGTCCGCGACGCTGGGCGCGAGCCGGTGGCAAACGATGACTCGTGTGATCCTGCCTGAGTTGATGCCCTCGTTGATTACGGGTTTCACTTTGGCGTTCGCTCGTGCTCTGGGGGAGTACGGTTCGGTCGTGTTCATTGCCGGCAACCAGCCGATGCACACCGAAATCACTCCGCTGCTGATCATCACCAAACTTGAGCAGTACGACTATCGTGGAGCGACCGCCATCGCGGTGGTCTTGCTCGTGGTTTCCTTCTTCCTGCTCCTGCTCATTAACCTGCTCCAGAAATGGAGCCGCCGGTATCATCGGATCTGATTTGTCATGGCCGCCGTCGTTACCAGTCTTCATGCGAGTCCGAGCGCTGCTCCCGGTGCATCGCGCGCGACCCAGGATTCGACCTGGGTGCAATGGACGCTGACGAGTATCGCACTTGTCTTCCTGGCATTTTTCCTCGTGCTGCCATTGGCCGCCGTATTTACGGAGGCATTACGAAAGGGCGTCGGTGTCTATTTCAGCGCATTTAGAGATTCCGACGCGATCGCGTCGATTAAGCTGACGCTGCTAACTGCCGCGATCGCGGTCCCGGCAAACCTCGTTTTTGGCGTCGCTGCCGCCTGGTGCATCGCGAAGTTTAACTTTAAGGGCAAGAGCGTGCTGATCACGCTGATTGATCTGCCCTTTGCGGTTTCGCCGGTGATCTCCGGCCTGATTTACGTGCTCGTTTTTGGTCTACAAGGTTGGTTGGGGCGGTATCAGAACGCCGAGAATCCTTGGCTGCCGTGGCTTCAGCAGTGGCTCGTGGCGAACGACTTTAAGATCATCTTCGCTGTTCCCGGCATCGTGCTTGCGACCACGTTCGTGACCTTTCCGTTTGTGGCGCGTGAACTTATTCCGTTAATGCAGTCGCAAGGGACGGACGAAGAGCACGCGGCGGTGACGCTCGGTGCGAACGGCTGGCAGACCTTCTGGCGAGTGACGTTACCCAACATCAAGTGGGGATTGTTCTACGGCGTTATCCTCTGCAATGCCCGTGCCATGGGCGAATTCGGCGCGGTGTCGGTCGTGTCCGGTCACATTCGCGGCGAGACGAACACGATGCCGCTCCACATCGAAATTCTGTACAATGAGTACAATTTTTCTGCCGCCTTCGCGGTGGCATCCCTCCTGGCCATTCTGGCGATTGTTACACTTGTGCTGAAATCGTTCATCGAGTGGAGGCACGCTCAATCCCGCGGTTGAACGTGAGCGACCTGTTTTGAAACACCCCCGTTTATGACCGGCTTTTTCGTCCCACGCTCGAAGCTCCCGCTTCAGCGTTTTTTGTCCGCCGTGCGATGAGCATCACTGCCACCCACATCACCAAAACGTTCGGTAATTATACCGCGCTCAACAGCGTGAATCTAGACGCACCGAGCGGAAAGTTGGTCGCGCTACTGGGGCCATCGGGTTCGGGAAAAACCACGCTGCTTCGCATTATCGCGGGCTTGGAATTCGCCGATCCTGGGAGCGGCCAGATTGCGTTCAATGGTGAGGACGTCACTGGGGTTCGCGCGGGTAAGCGAAAGGTGGGGTTCGTTTTTCAACATTACGCGCTGTTCCGGCACATGACGGTGTTTCAGAACATCGCGTTTGGATTGAACGTCCGCCGCGTGAATCGCCCGTCACAAGTCGAAATCGCCGAGCGAGTCAACAAGCTGCTCAAGCTCGTTCAGCTCGATAATCTCGGTTCGCGTTTCCCGAGTCAGCTTTCAGGCGGACAGCGGCAACGCGTGGCACTCGCCCGCGCTCTCGCTGTTGAACCGAAGGTCCTCCTTCTCGATGAACCGTTCGGCGCGCTCGATGCAAAAGTTCGTAAGGAGCTGCGGCGCTGGCTCCGGAAATTCCACGAGGAGATTCATCTCACGACTTTGTTCGTTACTCACGATCAAGAAGAAGCGCTCGAGATCGCTGATCAGGTGGTGGTGATGAACCAAGCGAAAGTTGAGCAGGTGGGCACGCCTCAGGAAGTTTACGACCGGCCGGCCTCCCCCTTTGTCTATCAGTTCTTGGGCAACGTGAATGTCCTGCGCGCTCAGACTCTCGCCAGCGTGGGCGCTCATTCCTCGGCCGCAACGACGCTCGAGAACAATGGCCAAGTCTACGTCCGTCCTCACGACATCGAGGTGTTGCGTGACGAGCCCGGGGCGACCGGGATGGTGGCGGTCTTGCGTTACATTCACGCCGCCGGCGCACAGGCCCGGCTCAGTCTGGAACAGGTGCAGAATCGGGAGAGCGTTGACGTTGAAATCTCGCGAACGGAACTCGTCAATCTCGACTTGAAAGTGAACGATCTCGTCCGCCTTCGCCTGCGGCAGGGGCATTCGTTTACCGACGACTACGAAATTTAACCCCCCGAAACCAAATCCTACAATCATGGCTAAGATTCATAACGACATCACTGAGACGATTGGTAATACGCCGCTGGTGCGTCTGAACCGCACCGCTGCCGCTCACGGAGCGCAGGCCGAGATCCTGCTCAAACTCGAGTTCTTCAATCCGCTTTCGAGCGTTAAAGACCGTATTGGTTTTTCCATGATCGATGACGGTCTGAAGTCCGGTAAATTGAAGCCGAACAGCGTCATCATTGAACCGACCAGCGGCAATACGGGCATCGCGCTCGCCTTCGTCGCTGCGGCGAAAGGGTTGAAGCTGATCCTCACGATGCCGGAAACGATGAGCGTGGAGCGTCGAAAGCTGCTGAAAATTCTCGGTGCGCGGTTGGTCCTCACGGAAGGCGCAAAGGGGATGAAGGGCGCCATCGCCAAAGCCGAGGAGCTCGCTGCGAAAATCCCGAACGCGATCATTCTCCAGCAGTTTTCGAATCCCGCCAACCCGGCAATCCACCGTCAAACCACCGCAGAAGAAATTTGGCGCGATACGGACGGGAAGGTCGACATCATCGTGTCGGGTATCGGCACGGGTGGTACAATCACGGGAATCGGCGAAGTCCTCAAACCCCGAAAACCGTCACTACGAATGGTGGGGATCGAACCCGATGCCTCGGCCATCCTTTCGGGTGGTCAGCCCGGACCGCATAAATTGCAGGGTCTCGGGGCGGGTTTCATCCCAGCGAATCTCAACACGAAGATCTACGATGAGATCATTCGCGTGAAGGAAACCGATTCGGGTCCCATCTCAAAACAGGTCAATCAACTCGACGGGATCCCGGTCGGAATTTCCTCGGGTGCCGCGGTCTGGGCGGCAATCGAGCTCTCCAAGCGTCCTGAAAACAAAGGTAAGCAGATCGTCGCAATTATTCCTTCAAGCAGCGAACGCTACCTGTCGACTTGGCTGTTTGCCGACGTCAACACGGAGAGCGATTCAATCGACGACTTGTTGCCTGCAACGGCGACATCGTAAGGTTCTTCGCAGTCACATCGACACCGGCTCTCGCCGGCGCAGGTCGCGGCGGTGATTGAGCGCATCACACAGGACGGAATGGCTCCCTACGTTGGGAGCCCGATGAAAGGCGTTCTGGCGGCGTCCACCGCGGCGCCCGAGATTCGCGTGCCAGCAAGGCAGCTGGCAGAGACGCTGCTGGCGCGCTCGGAGCTGTTGGGGAAATGACTGTCATCGCGAGGTGGGCGATGCGCGCCGTGGCGATCCAGCTGGCTCACTTCGTCATTCCGCGGAACGGGATTCCTCGTAATGACAGAATTGCCGAAACCGCCTCTAAGGCGTCGCAGCGGCTTCGCGCTGCTGGCCGACCGCGTACCAGCGATAGAAGCTGACGCCCACAGCAGCCAATGCGACGAACATCCCGATGATTTTCATCGAAGAACCTGCGAGAAGTTGGTCGTTCGCGGCCGAGAAATCAGCGATTATCCGCGGAGCGTATTCGTACGTGGGATAAAGGATGTCCTGCGAAAATGTGATGTACGCGAACACAGGCGTCATCCCGATCAGCACGGCGAGGAAATAGAGAATTTGTGCGCCATAGCTGATCGGAGGAAAAGATCGCGAGGGGCTCAGCATTGGCCACCAGCAGAAAACCGAGGCGCCGAAAAACATGAGGTGCTCCACGACGTGCACGACTTTGTCGCGCAGGGCCCAGTCATAAAGGTAAGGCATGTGCCACAACGAGATGACGAGGGTGTAGATCAACCCGCAAATAATCGGATGGGTGAAGAAGCGAAGGAGCGTGGGTGGCAGCGCACGACTGAGAATCGAATCCGCCATCCATCCGGGGATTCCGGCGAGAAACAAGATCGCTGCCGGGTACATGAGCAGCTGGTGCTGCAGCATGTGCGCGCTGAACAGGAAACGCTCTCCGATTTGATCCAAGGGTGATCCCACCGCGAGGTAGAAGATCACGAGAGCCGAGTAGTACCTCCAAGCGTAGCGGGTCGGATAATCAGTCCCCGGCGCGAGCCGTGATCGGAGCGGCCCAGCCAGGATCGCCCAGAGCCAGCCCAGAAGGACCAAGCCTCCAACGAGGTAGGGTTCGTTATGCCAATGACGCCAGTCGATCATATTCAGAGTGTACGGAAAGGGTGCCAGCCGAGCACCACTGTCTTTGTTCGTGCGAACCCGTCAAATGGGTGGATCGAGATGACCCTACCGAAATTCAGCGCGGCCCCAGCAAGTCCAGTCCTTCGTGTCGGTTCGACCTGGAATCGAGCGCATCACCAGCTTC
>JBDSPT010000020.1:0-7103 GCA_039930205.1 Opitutus sp.
CGCGGTGGCGACGGGAATTCTCCTCGTTTTTTCCCAGTCAATGGTTGGCAGCACTGAAATAATCACGCCGGCGTAGCTCAACGGTAGAGCACCTGTTTTGTAAACAGGCGGTTGCGGGTTCGAATCCCATCGCCGGCTCCAACTTCGCCTGAGCGAATTATTTCTTGCTGCGAAAAACAGTTTTTCTACTGCCCGATGGTGTAATGGTAGCACAAACGACTCTGACTCGTTTTGTCTAGGTTCGACTCCTAGTCGGGCAGCCAATTTCTGGCATTTGATCGCATGAGTTTTTTTCCGGCCAAAGTAAGGTTGACACTCAACTTTTCCTAAAGCCTAGTTCGGTTTTTCTGAATCTGGACCCCACATCTCTTCAGCATCGTGCTGATATTCCAGTCATCCCTTGCAGAAATTAGGACCGAGCGTAATCTGAAAAAACGGCCTAACTCCTGCTAACCGACGAACTTCATTTTGAATGATTTGTCCGTTACTGTATCTATTCTTTAGCGACCCCGTCACTTTCGTTCCCCCACCCCCGTATCTTAGAGCTCTGTTAATTTTTTTCATCCTATGATCATCCAAAGCCTCCCCATCGCGTTCCTGCTCGGCGACGCAACGCCCATGGAACTCTTCAAACACGGCGGACCCATCATGTGGCCCATCCTGCTCGTGTCGTTTGTCGGTATCACCGTCGGAATCGAAAGACTGCTCTTCATCGTTCGTGAGAACAGCAATCGTGAACCCGAGGTCGTCGATAAGATGCTTGAAGCGGTCGAACGTCGTGACGTTGAAGGCGCGCTCGCTCTCGGTCGCCAGAGCAAGGACTTCATCGCCCGCATTCTGGTCTACACGCTGACGAATAAGGATGCTTCACCGTCCAATGCGTTCATCCGCGCCTCCAGTCAGGAGCTCGCCCGTTTCCAACAGGGTATGGCCACTCTGGACACCGTCATCACCGCGGCGCCTCTCCTCGGCTTGCTCGGTACGGTTACGGGTATGATGAAAACGTTCGGCAGCATGTCAGGTGATTTGAGTTCCGCTGCAGGCGCCATCACCGGTGGTGTCGCTGAAGCTCTCATCGCCACGGCGTGCGGTCTCGCTATCGCCGTCACCGCGTTACCACTATTTAATTATATCAATGCCCGGACCGAAGAGGCGAAGCACGAAGTGGCCGATGCGTCACACGCATTGGAGATCTTTAGCAAGAAGTCCGAATCCAACTTCGCCGCTTAAATGGCCGGCGACTGACTCGGTAGTTTAACTCCCTTCTCTTATGGCAGGCTCATCCGGCGGTGGTGGCAGTGGCAGCAAGAAAAAAGCTCGTATCGAGATCATTCCGCTGATCGACGTCGTCTTCTTTCTTCTGGCGACCTTCGTTCTGTTCACGCTCTCGCTGAATAAATCTGAAGGGTTAAGTGGAGTAGCGTTGCCACAGTCCGAAACCGGCGAGGCTCGCGATCCTGCCGATTCGGTTACGATCACAGTGACTCAGGAAGGAACGTTAGGATGGAACAAGGATCCCGTCACGCTCGACGAGTTCCTCGTCCGTCTTAAATCATACAAGACCTCCCACCCTGATGGTCGGGTCCTTATCAACGGAGATGATAACGCGTTTTTCAGCCAGGCGATCTACGTTTTCGACGAGGTGCGGAAAGCGGGCTTCCAAAAAGTACTCATCGAAACGCGGGTGATTGCCCAAGGATCAAGCTGACCGTCCGGCGAAATTAATCCTCTTTAGAAAATTCCACTAACATGGCAGGAACCTCCAAGGCAGCCGATGAAGGCAAAAAGAAGGCACGTATTGAGATCATCCCTCTCATCGACGTGGTCTTCTTCCTTCTGGCGACGTTTGTCCTCTTTACCCTGTCACTGAATAAAATTCAGTCGGTGCCGGTAAATCTTCCGGTGGCATCGCCAACTTCGTCCTCGTCGAAACCCGATGAAGACACCGTGACGCTGCAGGTTTCAGATCAAGGGACGTGTTACTGGAACAAGGAATTGATCAACGTCAGCGAAATCGCTCCCCGCCTGCAGCAGTACAAGACCCAGGTACCAAATCCACGTGTGCTCATCGCGGGCGACGATCGGGCTAAATTCGGGATCACAGTTCGGGCACTCGATGAAGTGCGGAAGGCCGGGATCCAGCAAGTGTCAGTCGAAACTCGGGTGCGCGCCACTGGCCGCTAAAATTTTCCAGATCAACCACCATGCGTCGCGATCTTATCATCGGTATATTAATTTCGGCCATTCTCCACGGTGGCGTGGCCATGATTGGCAAGAGTCCTCCCAAAGCCGTCAAGAAGATGGACGACGCGCCGACGATCGCGTTGATGGAGATGCCGAAGATCGAACCGGACGAGCCGGAGAAGGTCGAATCCGACGAGCAGGAACAGACTCCGATCGACTTCGCGCCGCCAATGCAAACGGACGTACCGCAGATTGTGCAGCTGGACTCTTTCGTTCAGCAGGTACAGCCGCCGCCGCCAGAAGGCCTCAAGCCTAATGTCGGTGTCATCAATATTCCACAAGGCCGACCAGGTGGTCTGGGCAAAGGCATCGAAATCTTCGATCCGTCCAAACTGGATCAACAACCTCAGGCTCGCGCCAAGGTTCCGCCCCAGTATCCCTTTGAGATGCGTCGCGCTGGCATCACCGGCGAAGTACTCGTCGAGTTCATCGTTGATTCCAACGGTGACGTAAGGAATGCCTTCGCGGTCCGGTCCACGCAGCGCGAGTTCGAAACGGCCGCTGTCCAAGCGGTCAGCAAATGGAAATTCCGGCCCGGCAAGAAGGGCGGACGTGCGGTCAACACCCGCATGCAACAGCCGATCTCCTTCAGCCTGGCCGAAGATTGATTCTTACCGTGACTTTCTCTTCTTTCATCCCCTCATCGTTCCAGCGACGCGCAAATCTGCTCAAGTTCGCCCTCGCGTGTATTCTCACCACTCCTGTCGCGATGCACGCACAGGAAGAACGACACCAGCTCGAAGAAAAAACTTCCGCTGAACTTGAGAAACTCAAGCCACTCACCGATGCGAAGAATTGGGATGCGGCTCTTGCCCTCCTCGCAGGTATCAAGTCGAAGGTAGGACCCGAGAGCTTCGATATGGCGATCGCCGCTGACATCGAAGCTAAGATCTATCTGCAGAAGGGCGATTATTCCAAGGTGATCCCGCCTTGGGAAACCGCGCTGCGTTTGACGGAAAAGCACAAGTACCTGAGCGAGTCTTCAGTTCAGGACATCATGTATTATCTGGCACAGATTTACTATCAGGAGGCCACTTCGACGAAAGTCGCCGCGGTTCAAAAGCAGAACTTCGGCAAGGCCACCACTTATCTCGAGCGTTGGATGGCGAACACCAGCAAGCCGGCGTACGACCAGAGTCGCCAGGAAGCTCAGATCTTTTACGCCAACCTGCTTTATAATCAGGCTGTGATCGATCAGGAGCATATCGACATGAACCTGCTCAAGAAATCTGAGATTGAAGTGCAGAAAGGTCTGCGCATGTCCGCCCGCCCGAAGGAGTCTTTCTATTTGATCCTGTTGGCAATTTCGCAGCAGCAAGGAAATTATCAACGTCTCGCAGATCTGCTCGAGTTCTTGGTCAAGCAGTCGCCCGCCAAAAAGGATTACTGGGCCCAGCTCGCTGGCGTTTATCTGAATCTGGGCGCGCAGGAAAAAGATGAAAAAAAATCGCGAGAGTACAGCACCCGCGCGATTGTCGCGATCGAGCGGGCACAAGCCCTGGGGTTCATGAAAACTCCCAAGGATAACTACACCTTGGTCGGTATTTACTTCAACGTCGGTCAGTTTGGACGTGCCACAGACATCCTTCATGCCGGTCTCAAAAACGGCACCATCGAGTCCGAGTTAAAGAACTGGGAACTCCTTGCCTACTCCTATCAGCAGGTCGATCGCCCTCTGCAGGCAATCGAAGCGCTGAAGGAAGGAACGAAAAAATTCCCGGATTCCGGTCAGTTGGATTATCAGATCGCACAAATCTATTACTCGCTGAACAAGCCTGAAGATTCTTATAAGGCTCTGCAGTCTGCCACGTCCAAGGGGCATCTCGAAAAGCCCGGTGCCGTGTTAGGTTTCCTCGGCTACGTCTGCTGGGAACTTGGCAAACTGCCAGAAGCCCTCGACGCCATTGAGAAAGCCATGGCGTCTCCGGACGCAAAGAAAGACACCCAGCTTCCCCGTCTGAAAACTGCGGTCGAAGAAGCCATTCGCGAACGTGAAGCTGCTTCATCCAATACCAAGACTCTCTGAGCCACACACTCTAACCTCATCATGAAGAAGTCCTACGTTTACTTCCTTGTCCCGTTAATCCTTCTAATCGCATTCGGCGCTGTTTATTGGAATTTTAGCTCTGGCTACGAAGCCGAGATCGACCGCAAGGCCAAGGTGGTGCGCGAAGCGAAAGACGAGAAACTTCGCGTCGAAGCCAAGAATCGTGAACAGGCGATCAAGGACGCACTGGTGGCCCAAGAACGGCGCAAGGTCGAGAAGGCTGCCAAAGAAGCCAAAGAGAAGGTCGATCAAGAGGCCCGTCAGCTCGCTATCGAAGCCCGTGACAAGGCGAACCGCGATCAGATCAAGCTCGCTCAGCAGGTCGAGCGCCTCGAGAAGGACATCAAGGTAGAGAAGGAAGCGATCGCCAAGATTGAAGACGAGCGAAAGCGCGCCGCCGACGAAGAGAACTTCCTCAAGACTTACGTTAAACAGGCAGAGGCTAACACGAAAAGCCTCACCGAGGTGCTAGATCGAATCACTGCGGCTGACCAAGCCCGCGCTGCTGCCGACGCACTTGCCGCCGCAAAATCAAAGAATTCCTAAGCTTAACTCTCCCCATGAAAAAATGGATGTACGTCATTTCTGTCGGCGGAATGCTGGCAATCTTCTTGTTCTTCTACTTCGCGTTTCTGAAAGAATCAGAAATCAAAGAGCAGCAACGCATCGAACACGTTGCCCAAGAGCGTAAGGCGGAAGACGCCCGCAAGGCTGCGATCGAAGAAAAGGCGCGACAGGATGCCGCCAAGCGCGCCGCTGAACGTACCGCCTCGGAGGCTAAGAAGGAAGCCGACAAGCTCGCCCGATACGAAGCCGAAAGCCAAAAGATTCAGGATGCCACCAACGCTGCGAATGCCAAGGCAGACGCCTACTCAAAGCAAATTTCGAGCCTCGACATCGAGCTGAACACTCTTCGCAGCAACAAGGAAAAGTTGAATCGCGAGGCTTTCGAATTCGCCAAGAAGGTCGAACAGGCGCGGATCAACAAGCGTAATGCTGAGTTGGAAATCCAGCGCATGACCGACATAATCGCCAAGCGCGCTGGAGATAGCGCCCTGACGCGGATGCCTCCCGCACCTGCTCCCGCTAAGTCGTAACCTTCGACAACGCAGTTTTCATTAGGCCCGAGGTGAAAACCTTGGGCCTTTTTGCGCCCGGCTCACGAAGTGCGGATTTGGCTGATCCCCGTCGCAAATTTTATTTGCCGGGCGGATTTGTACCCTGGTCCCTTTCCTCTCAGCCGAAATCGGTCGTCGAGTGAGATCTCGGGGCGAGCTCATCTCGTACGGAGAGACGTTCGGGACGCAGAGTTCGCGAGTTCGAGTGTCGCCCCCCCGACCATCCTAAGGAGGGTCGATTCGCTTATCAGACCACGAACGGATTGTACCGCAGCTCGTTCTCAGCCGTCGTCATGGGTCCGTGACCGGGCGCGACCACAGTTTGCGCCGGCACGGCTTTCAGCATTCGTCGTAGATTGGTCGCAAGCTGCCGTTGACAGTAGTGCGCACAGCCGACTGATCCCGCAAAAAACAGATCACCCGAAATCAGCAGAGCAATGCCGGCCCGAGCCGATGTCGCCTCGACCACATAGCAATTATGCGCGGACGAGTGTCCTGGAGTGCTGAAAGCGGTAACGCTCAATCCGCCGAAAACCAGAACGTCTCCCTCACCCACCGGCTGGCTGCAATCCACGACTGCTCCCTGGGGACGGTAAGCCGCATCAATCTCGAACTTCTCAGCGATCTCACAGAGCCCACCGATGTGTTCGCCCTCCGCGTGGGTCAAAAACACGGCGTCGAGCGAACGGATCGCACGCGGCCAGCAGGATTGCAGCACATCGATGTCGGGCCCCGTATCGAAGAGAATTCCGCGAGAAGAACCGGCTTCCGCCACGATGTAGGCATTCGTAACTCCGATACCGTGCTTCATTGCCAAGGGAAAAACGCTGAAAGGCAGCGCGGAAAGGGCCGGAAGCGGATAGAGACCGCAGCCGAGCGCGCACAGTCCTATTTCGTTGAGTCCGAGCGCGGCGGCCAACCGGCAGAGTTCCAGTGGTGAGAGCTCGGACCGGTAGTTGATTGCGTCGAGGATACTGCTGGTCGCGACGTGGGCACGCTGAGCCAAGGCCTCTTCGTTGAGGCCCGCACGACGCATGGCTTTCTCCAAAACGTCGCCGAGTTCATCTTCCAACGGCGCACAGTTCGTCACAGCACCTGCACCGTAACGATTCTGGCGAGACCGCGCAAAATGTTTTTGTTTTTTCGGAACCGCCGCCCAGCCTCGCGCGATGGATCCCGTTCAGAAAGAGATTCTCGACATCTTCGTGCGCACGAAGGCCCTACAAGAGGGACACTTCGTGCTGCGCTCTGGACTCCACAGTGGCCACTACTTTCAATGCGCCCAAGTGTGCCAGCAACTCGACGCCGTCCAGCGTCTCGCGGAGCTATTACTCGAAAAGTTACAGTCCCATTCCTTCACCACCGTGCTCGCCCCTGCGATGGGCGGACTTGTGATCGGTCAGGAAATCGCTCGGCAAGCGAGAGCTCGTTACCTGTTCGCTGAAAAAGAAAACAACGTGCTGGTGATGCGCCGTGGGTTTGTGCTTTCGCCCGGTGAACGCGTTCTGATCGCCGAAGATGTCGTCACTCGCGGGGGCCGCGTGATCGAATGCATGGATATCATTCGCAAAGCTGGCGGCGTGCCGGTCGCCGTCGCAATGCTGGTGGACCGAAGCGCGGGCGTGGCCCGGTTCGACATTCCCGCAGTATCTCTACTCGAACTCAGCTTTCCCACCTACCCCGCTGAAGCGATG
>JBDSPT010000021.1:0-9323 GCA_039930205.1 Opitutus sp.
GCCGACCCGCGAAAACAATTCCAACGTTCCTCCCGCAAGATGCACCCGCTCCGCCAGACCGGCCAGCCCGATCGATGTGTGTTTGGAGAGCGCCGAGGTGGTATCGAATCCACGACCGCGGTCGGAGATCTCAACATGCAGAGCACGATCGTCGGCTGCGACCGTCACAACGGCCGACCGAGATCCCGAATGACGTGCGACATTGGTCAAGGCTTCCTGAACGATGCGATAGATCGTGGTCTCGAGCACCGATGCAAGCCGCTGCGGCGGAAGGGCGATATCGAGTTCGACGGAGATGCTCGTTTGATTGCTGAACCGATCCACATGCCACTCGAGGGCGGGCCGAAGTCCGAAATCATCCAGCACGCGGGGTCGAAGTTGCAGCGTCATCTCACGCACCGTTCGCAATAAGTCGTCCGTGACGGTGAGCGCCTCGGTCACGGCGGACGGTTGGGTGCGGGCGGCTTCGAGTTGAAAGCGGAGGCCGGTCAAAAGCTGCCCCACCTGGTCGTGCAGCTCGCGAGCGATCGCGTGTCGTTCATCCTCTTGCACCGTAAGCAGCCGATTCGACAGCGCCTGGAGCCGGGCGGCGTTGTCCTCCGCACGTCGCTCAGCGGCTTTTCGAACGACAATCTGCGCCTCAAGATCGCGCGTGCGCTCGGCGACTTGATCCGCCAGGGAGCGATTGAGCTCAGCGAGTTCGGCCGAAAGCCGCGTGTTGAGCCGTTCCGTGTCCGCTCGCTTCAGCGCGTGATTCAGCGAGAACACCAACTCGGGCAAACATCCATGTTGGAAGAAAAGGTAATCGTGAGCGCCCAGCTGAAAGGCGGCGATGCCGGTATCGCGCGAGCTGCTACCCGAAAGAACCAAGGTGGGAATGTCATCCGCGGCGGATCGGAGGTGACGAAGCGTGTCCAACATCGCGTCCTCTGGTATCCCTGGTCCGAGTACGACCGCGTCGATGTCGAACGTCGAGAGCAGTAACTGCTCCAGCTGCTCGAGATCGATGTGCTCGATGACCAGGCGCGAAGATTCCGCCGCAAAAAAACGCCGTACGAGGTCCCGCGTGCTCGCGTCGGGGTCAACGAACAGGACGCGATGATCACGCGGCGTCGTGGTGACGGACAATTTGCGCCGATGACGTTCCACCACGCGCCGAGCAATCTCGGGCAGCCGGCGGAAATCGGCCGAATTTTTATCGAGGCAGTCGACTGCACCGGCGCGGAGCGCCCGTACCGCGAGTTCATGCTGCCCCTGACCGCTGACCATCACGACGGGAGTAGGATCGTGCCGCGCCGTGAGTTCGCCGAGTACTCGCAGCCCGTCGATATCAGGCATGACCAAGTCGACGAGAAGCACGTCGTACTTGTTGTGCTCCATCGCGTCCAAGCAGCGCCGCCCCGAATTTACGTGATCAAGAGCGCAATCCTTTCCCGTACGCTCGAACAATAACTTCACCATTTCGGCGATCTGCGGGTCGTCGTCGGCGTGGAGGACTCGTATCATCGTGTGGTGATCAGCAAATCAAATGCTTCGGCGCAGACGAGCCAAGCCTGAGGATATTTCCGAGACATCGTAGGCTTGCGACATGGGTGACGATTCGCCCGGCCCGCGAACGCCAAAATACCAGGCAGTTTCACGAGCCAACCCGATGATCGCGCCGAGAGTCGGCTAAAGCCGCCGATCAGGAAATCCGCGCGTAGATCTTCTGCAGGAGTGCGGCTGAGGGACTGGTCGGACTGCCCGCGGCTTTCGGACCAGAGAGACTGAAGCGCAGCAGCAGTTGTTCGTTCTCTTTGTCGAGTTGCAGGATTTGCAGGATCCGAGCGCGCGTGTGTTCGAGCAGATCACGCGTTTCCGGCTCCTTCACGCGCCCGGCTGGAACCGTTCGCAGTGCGGCCAGCGATTGATCGAGCTTTGCTAGCAGCTCGCGCTTCTTGTCGACGAGCTCGGCTGAAAGCGGACGCTGTTGCTGCCGGAGGAAGCGGTTTTCCTCCAGCGCGCATTGGTGCAGTTCGTCACAAAGTTGCTGGTGCTGTTGAAGAGCTTCTGTCGGAGTCATTGAGAGCGGCTGGCTTGGATGGTGAAGGTGAGATCTGCCCCGTGGTGGAGTCAAAGAGGGCGGTGACCTGGCGGTCGGTGCCGGAGCGCCACTGAACGTACGTCAGGCGTTCATTTGCCATCCTTGCGATATCGGCGACGTCGGGCGTCGACTTGGCGCCCACGGTATCGATAATCGTGTGATACATCTTGGCGGCGCGTTCTACGTCGTTGAGCCGTTCGTAACAGAGGGCAATTTGGTAAGCGACGGGCACCCGCCACAACGGCTCTTCGCTGAGGGCTGCGAGACCGTGATAGATCGCCAGCGCATTGAGAATGTCGCCCGATTGAAAAAATTCGTTCGCCAGTTGATTGCCGGTGCGCCTTTGCCAGTAGCTCCAGCGTTTCCCGTCTGCGGCCGATCGAGATTTTTCCGCCCGCAGCAGTTCCAAAGTCGCCGACAATGCTTCCTGTGGTCGTTTCAGGGATCGGAGCGAGAGCGCCAGGAGGTGACGTGCTTCAGGCACGTTTTCGTCATCGGGCCATTGATCGACGAAGGCGCGCAGACTCGTTGCGGCGCCTTCGAAGTCGCCGGCGAGATTCAGTGAATAGGCAGCCTTGAAATGCGCTCGAGCCCGATCGGAAGGCGCGAGATCCAACATGCGCAGGCGGGAGAAGAACTTGTTGGCTTCGACGAAATCACCCGCTTGGAAATGCGTCTCGGCCACTTCGAACTGGGCGGTTTTGGCGAGCAGCTGGTAGTGCTCGAAACCGATATTCGTCGGCAGCTTCAACGTGGAGTTGATCACATTGTAGAATCGGGCGATGGCGAGCCGTGGGGCGCCCATGTCGCGCAGCGTTCGTCCAAGATCGAGCAGCGCGTCAGGAACGCGATCGTCGCTTGGATAGTCCTTCAGATAACGTTCATAAATCGCGGCGGCCTTCGTGAGTTCGCCTTTCTTGCGATGCATGCGCGCGAGCCCTAGCAAGGCGGATTTGGTGTGCTCGACGGGAGCGCCTCCGTTCAACACCTGCCGGTAGGCGATTTCCGCAGCGGTAAAGTCGAGACGGTCTGTGAGACTTATGCCGAGATTGATGAGCCCCTGGGCTTCCCGGGTCGAAACACTCGTCGCGGAAGATTGAACGTCGACGTGGCCTTCAGAGGTTCCAGCGATCGGCACGAGTTCAGCGGCTGTCCCGGACTCGTGTGCTTCCGAAGCAATCGCCGGAGCGGAATGCTCGCCTTCCGGGTTGGTGACTTGAGCCGGAGGTTCGGTCGCCGCAGCCGCTTCGGAGTGATTCCCGGCAGCGCGCGTGACGGGAGTCGCAGATCCTGAGATCAGCAGCGCGAGTACGGCGGTGGAGAGAAACTTCGGAACGGCGAGCGTCGCCGGGGAACTACAAATCATCGCGGAGTCTGGGTGTAGGTGGCGGAGCTAAGCGGAAGGCTGGACGGATTCGCAGGTGCGCGAGGCGCGGATACGATCACGTTAACATCTCCGGGTTGCGTGGCTGGAATTTGGAAGAACGGCAGGAAATCTTCGGGCCGAGCCTGTGAACGAGTTTCGTCGGGCAGGATCGGCATCGGGACTTTAGCCTGCCGCCGTGTTGATGGTTCCGCTTCGGACGCGAGCGGGCTGACCGACTCCTGCGCGGTCAGGGCTGCGTGGAAATCGGCGGGCTTTTCCAGTTCCGGACGAAGTGAGACGTCCAGCTCGGCCGATGATGTATCCACTGTTGCGATGCGAGACGATCCCGGGATCGGCGGACGCGTGGCAAGAGCGACGGTTGAGGCCGCTTCCTGGAAGCGCAGTGGAGGGGCCCCGAGCGCGACGAGGTAGGTGGTGGGCTGGGTCAAACCAGCTGGTGGGAGGAGTTGCGGCCATGCCGATGCATGGGCGCCCGACAGGAGTGGCAGGAGCAACAGAGCCAGGCAGGCAAATGCCCGGCCCACGCCGTACGACGTGGATGTTGGTTCGCGGTAATTCATTGATGATATGACGGTCCATGGTGTGGATAGTCCTATATTCGCCCACGCCATTATCGACTCGTCCGCACATAAACTAAAACGGATTTGCGCGAGTCACGGGCCTCGAATTCAGCGACTTACGAGCCGCCAAGCCGTGATCACGAGTTGCCGAACCGGGAGCAATCGCGAACCGAGGCGGCTGGAACCTTTGCCGGACTGTGAACTACTTCAGCAGGCTTGCCGACTTGTCGAACATTGTGCGCAAACGCCGTCCAACCTCATCGAGGCGGTAAGGTTTTTGCAGCAGATCACGCTGGTTCAGACCGTGAAATTCGATTCGCACTTCCGGAGTGATGTGACCGCTTAGAATCAACACGGGTAAATTGGGGCGACAGGCACGGATCACCTTGAGAACTTCCACGCCGTTGGTTCCGGGCATGTTGAGATCCAGCAGAACGGCATCCAGCTCTCGAGTGGTGTCGGCGACGAGTTCGATCGCTTCATGTCCCGTGGCGGCGGTGGAAACCTTGTACCCCTTTCGGGTGAAGGCCGCGGCGAGGAGCGTACGAAGCGAGGTTTCGTCGTCGACGACGAGCAGGGACTCGGTACCGGAGGGAAACTCAGACGAGGTTGCAGTCGGCGTGGTGATGGTGACATCGCCGGCGAGCGGTAGATAAACGTGGAAGGTGCTGCCAGCGCCCACGGTACTGTCGACATCGATAAAGCCTTGATGGCTGCTCGCGATTCCGTAGACCACGGCCAATCCGAGACCCGTGCCTTGGTTCGCCTGTTTGGTCGTGAAAAAGGGTTCGAAAATGCGCGCGCGAACTTCGGGGGTCATCCCTATTCCGGTATCGCTCACCTCGAGACAGGCATAGCGGCGGGTCGGCTCAGCAGAGTGGTGACGCGAGAGCAGGTCGGAGCCCAGACGCACCCCGGTGGTGACGGTGATGGAACCGCCTTGAGGCATCGCGTCACGCGCGTTTACGCATAGATTCAGCACAATCTGTTGCAACTGGGTCTGGTCGGCGAGGAGCGGCGGAAGTTTTTCGCTGAGCGCGAGTTGAAAAGTAACCGTGCGGGGAAAGGTTTCGGCCATCAGCGCCACCAGATCGTGTGCGAGCTGATTAAGGTCGACGGGCGCGTAACGGATTTCGGTTTTACGACTGAACGTGAGAATCTGCTTCACCAGCCCACTTGCGCGCTGGGCGGCGCGATGAATTTCCTGAAGGCTTTTTTGCAAGATGGCGGAGTCGGCCGTGCCCTGCAGGCAGAACTCGGAATACCCGTGGATAATCGCGAGGAGATTGTTGAAGTCATGAGCGATTCCGCCCGCCAGCGTACCCAGGCTCTCCATCTTGTGCGCCTGGCGCAGCTCGCTCTCCAGCGCCTTGCGATTAGTGATATCTTCCCGAAGACAGAGCAGATTCTGAATTTCGCCAGCCGGATTTCTCATGCACGAAACCTTCACGGACTCCCATACGGTCGAGCCGTCAGGCCTCTTGGTCGAAAGCTCGCCGCGCCATTCGCCACCAGCACGGACGGTTTCCCAGAATTTTTTGAACGACTCCTCATCCGGGTGACCGTCGCGGAGCACCTCGATGTTCAAATCGAGGATGTCCTCGAGCGTCCGACCGCTGACCTCCGTGTATTTGGGATTTACATACTGAGGCCTGCCGTCGAGGTCGGTGATAACAATGGCAACGGGTGATTGTTCAACGGCCCGGGAGAGCCGATAGAACTGTTCTTCCGCGAGTCGTTGACGGGTGATGTCCCGGCCGACGGCGCGGATGGCGACGATGATGCCGCTCTCATCGTGGTGCGCCATCTTCTCCCATGAGAACCACCGAACTCCCTGAGGTGTGAGCCAACGATGTTCCGTAACCGTGCGATGCGGTGGCCGTGCCAGATCGGCGGCCGTCGACGTTATCGAATGTACGTCGTCCGGATGGATGAAATCAGCGATCGGCGTGCCCGGCAGTGTGTGCGCTGGACGACCGAACTTCCGCGCGAATGACAGGTTAACCGCAAGAAGCCGGCCGCTGACATCGCGGCAGTATGCTGGGTCAGCACTATTTTCCCACGGCCCCAACCAGGTATCGGTGGACGAGGGGGGCGCTTCGGGGGAACCCGACTCAGGCGTCAGGACCGGCATGGGAGAATGGGCCTGACCCAGATTGACTCGAACGGGCCCGCCTCACAGCAGGCCTTGGAGCATGGAGGGCAGACGGCTAAGCGTATTCGTGAGAGCCGCACGGGCCAGCATGGTCTCGGGCCGATCGGCACCGTAAAGTATTTTCCAGCCGTCAAGTTGAAGCCAGGCCTCGTATTCGACATGCGCGACGGGTTCAAACCCCCCGGTAATTCCTGCATGGCGAACGAGATGATCAGCCACCTGGACAGCCGCCGCGAACAAACGGTGGCGTGGCGCATCCTCCGGATCGTTGTGATACAGCACCGAGAAGATAATCTCCTCGGAAATCTGGTGACGGCTCAGATAGTGCGCACCGATGCGCCCATGATCCCAGCCGATGAGATCCCGCTCCATGCGGCAGAATTCTTCGGGGGTACTGGCGGGAGTGGCCATCAACTGGCGAAGCTCCTCGGGAAATGCATTGGCCATCACGACCTTGCCGACGTTGTGCAGCAGGCCTACCAGGTAGTCCGTGTCGTCGTCGATCTGCAGCGAAGTGGAAGCGAGGATCTCGCGCGTCACGATCGCGGTCCCAATGCTGTGACTCCAAAGGTCCTTCCAGGGGAGTGTGGCTTGCGTGCTGCGTTGGAGCTTCTCCAGTTCTTCGATGACGGGAGTCGCCATCGATAGCTCGCGAATCTGCCGCAATCCCAGAAAGAACACCGCTTCCTCGATGTTGTTCACGCGCGTGGACAAGCCGAAATACACCGAGTTCACCATGCGCAAGAGCCGCGCGGCGAGAGAGGGATCGCGACGGATGATCTCAGCGATCTGCGAGTTGAGACTCTGCTCCGAGTTTACCAGGTCGCTCAGCGCACGATTGATGCTTTGGAGGGATCCAAGTTTTGGACACGAGTCGATCCGCCGGCGAATCACATCGTCGGTAAAGGGAGACTGGCTCACCGAGCTTCCGGTTTGAGTCGTGGCGAAAGGCATTTTGTAGACCTGAAAGGCAGCAGGTGCTTCAAAGACCGCAGCTGCTGTGAAGAAGTAATCGGCGCGACGGAGAACCCCTTGAGGTCGAATCTGCCTGAGAACCTCGCGGCTTCACGAATTTTTGAGGCGGCGATCAAGTCCGCGTTTCAGAGCAGAAACTCTCTTTTCAGCTGGACCGAGATTCATTTAACGCGTCCGCCAATTGCGCCGATAGCGTAGTGATGATTGCTACGCCGATTCCGCGCGAAACCCTGCTGCATGTCGCAAAAGGCCTGCCGGCTGCTCCCCGCATTTTAGCGCAATTGGGGCACCTCCTGCTCGATCCTACCTCCGACTTGAGCGAGCTGACAGACCTCTTGAAGCGCGATGCGGCTCTGACCGCGCGCATCATCCGGATCAGTAATAGCGCATTCTATAACGCCGGGCACCCTTTCGCGTCACTCGACGAAGCCTTGGCGCGCGTGGGTTTCACCGAAGTCTACCGCCTGACGGGATTAGCTGCCGTGGCGCACGTCGCGGATTCTCCGCTTTCACGCTATCGTGTCTCGGGCATTGAGCTCCGGGAGAATTCTCTGCTGACCGCACTGATTGCCGAAATTTTGGCGGAGATGACGCAGCAGGATAAGCGGGCAGCCTATACGGCAGGTCTGCTGCGCTCGGTCGGAAAGGTGGCACTGGATCGGTTGACCTTGAACGGCTCGTACGAAGGCCATTACCGCGGAAAGGAAAGCGGCCGATTGGGCGATTGGGAAACGAGTTTCATCGGCCTGAATAACTGTGAAGCCGCTGCGATGATTTTGACCGAGTGGCGCTTTCCCCTTCAGACCATTGAGGGCATTCGCGATCATTACGGTCCGCCTGCTAATCAACCGCTCGCCCAGCTGCTGAATCTAGCGGCGGCAGCCGCTGAGAAAGGTGGTCATGGATTTCCCGGAGAATCGGACTACTGGTCGGCCTTTGCGGAGACGGGAGAAACGTTGTCCCTCACGCCCGATGACCTGGCCGAAGCGCTTCGGCGGGCGCTGGAAACGTTCGGACCCGTTCGTTCGGCCGTCAGTTAAAAGTTGCCGGACGGGTGGGAGAGGTGCGCCCGACCCAGCAACGCTCGGTGTCCGCATAGTGGCCTCTATCGGTCAGGAAGTCTTCCGCACAGGGCCATGCGAACTCCGGACTTGAGGGGTGAACGCCGTCACGACGGAATCGTTCCGTTGACGTACGGTTTTTTGGCCGACCATGGATTCGTGCCTCGACGTCGTTCGCTCGCTCAGGTCATTCAGGTCCGCTGACCCACGTGAATCCCGCAAAGCTCCAGGCATTTGTTCAAACCGGCGTGGTGCACCATCGCGCAGGACGCTTGAAAGAGGCCGAAGCGATTTATGGACAGGCGCGGCTGACCGCCCCCCATAATTTCGACGTACTGCACCTCTCGGGCCTGCTCGCGTATCAGCAAGGCAGGTTACCGGCAGCGGTCGAACTTCTCACCCGTGCGCACCAGGCGGATCGCAAGGCGTTCGTCTGTGAGATGCGACTCGCTCTGGCGCTGATGGCTTCCGGACGCACGGCCGATGGCGAGGCGCACCTGCGGCGGGTGGTGCAACACAATCCGAAATTTGACGAAGGCTGGGACAACCTCGCGTATTGCCTCAAGACGCAGGACAAGCTGACGGAGGCCGTGGTGTGTCACCAGAAAGCGGTGACAGCGAAGCCGGGCAATCCAATCGCCTGGTACAACTACGGTACGACGCTCAGCCTGCTGGGCCGCTATCCCGAGGCCCTGGCGTGTCACGAGCGGGCGCTGGCCGCGGATCCCACACACGGACTCGCCCGATTTGGCCGGGCTCAGGCACTCCATCAAGCCGATCGAATCCCCGAAGCGGTGGACGATTACCGGAAGTATTTATCCGCCCACCCCCAAAGCCACGATGCGCGGAGTTATCTATTGTTTGCCTTGCACTGTCTCGAAGGCATCACGCGCGAAGAACTTTTCGCCGAGCACCTCGCGTATGGGCGGATGGTGGGGCAACCGGCGCAGAGTTCTCTGAAGAATCCACCAGAGAAAGAGCGACGGCTGAAACTGGCGATTTTGTCACCCGATCTTCGACAGCACTCGTGCGCGTATTTTCTGGAACCGCTGTTGCAGCACCTGGATCGGAAGCAATTTGAGCTGTACCTCTACCACGATCA
>JBDSPT010000022.1:0-3683 GCA_039930205.1 Opitutus sp.
TTCCCGGGATGCTTCAACCGCGGGTGGACTGGAGCGTCCTCGCGTTTGCTTTTGCCATCGCCGTCGTGACCGGAGGGGTGTGCGGGCTTTTTCCCGCCCTGCGTGCCTGCCGAGCCGACGTGAACCAGGATCTCAAGGATGGTGGACGCGGCTCGACGGCGGGAGGGCGCACGCGGGCCCAATCGATCCTCGTCGTGCTCGAGGTTGGGTTGACGGTGACGCTGCTGATCGGCGCCGGGTTGTTTCTACGCAGTTTCGCCAATGTTGTTGCCGTCGATCCCGGCTTTAATCCGAAAGAGACGTTTTATTTCGATCTCGCGCTTCCGCCCGCCACCTATGCTGCGAGCGTCCTTCGGTTCAGGGAAGAAGTTGTGAGTCGCCTGAGTGAACAGCCCGGCATCGCTGCGGTCGGCGCCTCGACGCACGTGCCGTTTGGCACCACATCATCGAGCCGTATTGGTGTAACGGATCACGACCGAAGCCTCGATATCTTTACGTCAACCACCTACGTGCATGGAGACTACTTCCGCGCCATGGGCATCGCTTTGCTTCTTGGCCGGGATTTGACGGCACACGACAACAATCCTGCCGCACCGCGAGTGGCTTTGATCAATGAAGCTTCGGTGCGAGCGCTGTTTCCCAATCAAAATCCGATCGGGCGACAAGTTACCTTGAATGATCAGGACTGGGAGGTCGTTGGCGTGGTCGGTGACATTCTGAACCGATCGTTGGAGCACGAAAACCAGCCGTTCTTCTATGCACCCGCGCTCAATCAGGCGGCCTCAGTCGTGGTTCGATCGACCCTCCCAACGCGGACACTGCACCAACTCGTAACCAAGACGGTGCGGGCGATTGATCCGGATCAACCGGTAACAATCCACCCGTTGACCAGCGGCATTGAGAAATCGTTGCACGGTCGGCAGTCGATGCTAGTGTTCGTCAACGCATTTGCCGCCGTCGCGCTCGTCCTCGCCTGCCTCGGCATCTACGGCGTCATGGCCTACACGATTGGCCAGCGCCAACGGGAATTGGGCATCCGCATGGCGCTGGGCGCGTCAAAGCCCAACGTGATCAGACTCGTCATGCGGGACGGTATCCGACTGACGGTGTTCGGACTTGGCGCCGGACTGATTGCCGCCTGCGTCGGAGCGCGACTGATTGCCTCCATGCTGTTCCGCGTCAGCGCTTATGATCCGCTGGTCTTCACCACGGTCGTGGTGGCGCTCGCCGCGGTTGCGATTGTCTCCTGTTGGTTCCCGGCCCGGTCCGCCGCGAACACGGATCCGATGCTGGCCCTGCGTGCGGATTGAATGGTGTGAACCACACCCGGCTGAAAACACGCGCAAAGCACTGTAACACGTCAGCGATCATTTCTCGAAGCAAGAACTCGACCAGCACGCCACGCTAAATGCTACTATTGAATCGTCATGGGCGATGCTCACCGCGGCGATGAGGGTAACTCGCATGGGTCAAGGATCGGGTCGGGCCGAGTACTGTTATATTGTACGATCGGCACACGGCTTCGTGGGCACGATCACCGGGCCGTTCCGACAAGTTAAACGATTTACAGCAAAACTCGGCTGCCCCCAGGAGCCAACCCTGCCAACAAAAAAGCCCGCCGAAAGGCGGGCTTGATGCTGCTGGCGCACTCATTTCGCAGCCCCTTCGGCGACGGATTTTTTCAGGATCAGTCGGCAACCAAATCGAAGCGATCCAAGTTCATCACCTTGTTCCAAGCAGCGACGAAGTCCTGGACAAACTTCTTCTCCGCGTCGGCACTCCCGTAGACTTCCGCGACGGCGCGGAGCAGGGAATTGGAACCGAAAACCAGGTCGAAGCGAGTGCCCTTCCACTTGACCTCACCCGTTTTGCGGTCGCGACCTTCGAAGACGGAACCGTCGCGCGAAACCGGCTTCCATTCCGTGCGCATGTCGAGCAGTTGCACGAAGAAATCGTTGGTCAGTGTCTCCGGCCGGTGGGTGAAGATACCTTCGCGGCCGTCACCGACATTGGTCTCGAGAACGCGCAGGCCACCTACGAGCACGGTCATTTCGGGCGCGGTGAGGGTGAGTAGTTGGGCCTTATCTATGAGCAACGCCTCGGCCGGTACGCTATAGTTACCTTTGAGGTAATTGCGGAAACCGTCGGCGATCGGTTCGAGTACGGAGAAGGATTCGATGTCGGTCTGTTCCTGCGACGCATCCGTACGTCCCGGCGTGAAAGGAACCGTCACGTCGTGTCCGGCATTCTTCGCCGCCTGTTCGACGCCGGCGCACCCTGCGAGCACGATCAAGTCGGCAAGCGAAATTTTCCTGCCACCCGATGCAGCGTCATTGAACGCCCGCTGGATTCCCTCCAGCGCCTTGAGCACCTTGGCGAGTTGGGCGGGACGGTTCACCCCCCAATCTTTTTGGGGTGCGAGACGAATGCGGGCGCCGTTCGCGCCGCCGCGCTTGTCTGAACCGCGGAAGGTGGAGGCCGAAGCCCACGCGGTGAAGATCAGTTGCGAAACAGGCAGGCCGGCGGCGAGAATCTTGCCTTTTAGCGCGGCCATATCCTCCGCGTTGATCACGGGGTGATTCAGCATGGGAAGGGGATCCTGCCAAATGAGCTCCTCGGCGGGAACCTCTGGCCCTAGATAACGGGCCCGTGGGCCCATGTCGCGGTGAGTGAGCTTGAACCACGCCCGGGCGAAAGCGTCGGCGAACTGGTCCGGATTCTCCAGGAAGCGGCGCGAGATTTTTTCATAAGCCGCGTCGACTCGCAACGCGATGTCGGTGGTCAGCATGGCCGGCGCAATCCGCCTGGAGGCGTCGTGCGCGTGCGGCACGGTGGCGGCGCCGGCGCCATTCTTTGGTTTCCACTGCTGCGCTCCACCGGGGCTCTTCGTGAGCTCCCATTCGTAGCCGAAGAGATTCTCGAAATAATTGTTGCTCCAACGGGTGGGCGTGGTCGTCCAGGTGACCTCCAACCCGCTGGTGATCGCGTCTCCGGCTTTGCCCGTGCCGAAGCTGTTCTTCCAGCCGAAGCCCTGCGCTTCGAGCCCGGTCGCTTCCGGCTCGGTTGAAACGTGAGAGGAATCGGCGGCGCCATGCGTCTTGCCGAAAGTATGGCCTCCTGCGATCAGTGCGACGGTCTCCTCGTCGTTCATGGCCATGCGCGCGAACGTTTCGCGGATGTCTTGCGCGGACGCGAGAGGATCGGGATTGCCGTCGGGACCTTCGGGATTGACGTAGATCAGACCCATTTGAACAGCGGCCAGTGGATTCTCGAGGTTGCGACCGTGAACCTGCCCGTCTGCGTCGTCGTCGGAGACCAGAACTGCGCCCGGCTTCTCCACGCCCTCGGAGCCGTGAGCGTAGCGAATGTCGCCGCCCAGCCAGGTGGTTTCCTTGCCCCAGTAAACATCCTGATCGGGCTCCCAAGTGTCCTCGCGCCCACCCGCGAAACCAAAGGTCTTAAAGCCCATGGTCTCGAGCGCGACGTTCCCCGTCAGGATCATCAGATCGGCCCAGGAAATCTTCCGGCCATACTTCTGCTTGATCGGCCAAAGGAGACGACGCGCTTTGTCCAGGCTCACGTTGTCCGGCCAGCTGTTGAGCGGTGCGAAACGCTGCTGACCGCGCCCTCCACCGCCGCGGCCGTCGCCCGTGCGGTAGGTGCCGGCGCTGTGCCATGCCATC
>JBDSPT010000023.1:0-5680 GCA_039930205.1 Opitutus sp.
CGTCAGCGGGGAAGACCGCATCAACGTAAATGTAAACGGTCGCGAAGAAGAACGTGTAGCAGATGCCGTGGATTGCTTGAATTGCGATGACCAGCCACTCGAATTGCGGCGTACCAAAGTAGGCGAAGACAAAGTAGCGCGCCGCGTGGCCGAAAATTCCCACGATCATCGTCCATTTCCAGCCCAGCTTCGTGAGCACAGTACCGAGGATCAGCATGGTCACGATTTCGGCCACTTGACCGATGCTACTCACGACCATGGTCATTTTCGACGAGACGCCGACTTGGGTGAGAAAGCCATCGATCACGACGAAAAACCCATTGTGAATCACCGAATCGACCAGGATGACGATGAAAAGCACGGCGACGTGGGGAACAGCGAGCAGGCGCGCGGCGCGCATCCAGGCGAATCGATCCAAGCCCGCCGCATCTTTTCTGGGCGGCGTGTGTGGCAGCGTCAGGCTGTAAGCGGCCAGCGCAAAGGACAGTAGTCCCGCCACGATGAAAATCCAACGCGTCTGCTCGGCGTCCGCTCGATCACCGAGCAGGAAAATGAACGGCCAGCTCACCACGATCCAGCCGACAGTTCCGCCCATGCGAACAAAACCAAATTCTTCGGCTGGTTTTTTAAGATTCGCGAAGGCGAGCGAGTTGGCGACGGACAGCGTCGGGACATAGAGCAGTCCATAAACAAGAAACAGAAAGAAGAATGGCACGAACTCACGGACGAACGACGTAGCGATGAGAGCGGCGCCGCCGACCAGATGACTGAAAGCGAGGAACCGTTCAGCAGAGAAATTTCGATCGGCGAATTGATTGCTGAAAAAGATTCCGACCAGCGAAGCGATGCCAAACACGCTGCCGATCCAAGCCTGTTGACCGGCGCTGAATCCCAGCATGCCCATGTACGGGAAAATCTTAATTTGCCACGCCCCCCAAATTGCCAGCTCCAGCACCATCATGAAAAACAAACGGCCTCGATACGAAGGGAGAGGTGAACTCATAAGATAATCGCCGACGCGTTAACGGGGTTGAGGAGCGTGGCACCAGAACCATGCGCAAAACTTTTCACCGCTCGCGAGCGCGAAACGCGCGTGACGCAAACTTCCTCACGTACGTCCGGCTAAGAGCTGGCTGGGAATTCTTTCATTACGAGGAATTCCGCTCCGCGTGATGACGAAGCAACCAGTTGGATCGCCAGGGTGCGCTTCGCGCACCTTCTCATGAACTCCACCCTGTTTGTCATTGCGAGCCGGTCCGCCGGCGTGGCAATCCCGCTGAAATTTTCAGATGGCTGGCCGCGTCGCTTCGCGCCTCGCCATGACAAGATCGGTTCATTGCCCATTCCACCCAAACGCTGCGTTGGTTGGGCTCTCACGATGATAATGAGGGGGAATCCGGCTCCCGTATAAATTGAGCCGCTTAAGCTGGATTGCTTCGGCGCTGCGCTTCTCGCAATGCCGTGAAAAGGGCTACGCAATTATTGAGACGGCTCAGGCGTTCGATTTTGCGCCGCTTCGGCGGCGCGACCGAGTTCGAGCAAGTGCGAGATGCGTTTCGCGTCGTAGACGCAGCCGGCCCACGTTCCACCACTCGCGTCCTGCAACGCTGCCCAAAGATGCGTGTCAGCCGGAACGCGTTCGTCGTGCTGCAACCACGGATTGCGAGGGCGCGCGGCAAACTCAGATTCGTTCACGTTGAGAACGTCGACCGTGCCCTCGAGCAGATTGGTGTCGATGTGCAGCCGAATCATGTCGCCGTTGCGTACTTTGCCGACCGGGCCGCCGGCCCAGGCTTCGGGACTCGCGTGGCCGATGCAGGCGCCCGTTGAAACGCCGGAGAAGCGGCCGTCCGTGACGAGTGCGATCCGCGCGCCATCCTTCACGTACTTGAGCGCCGACGTGATCTGATAGGTCTCAGGCATTCCGCAGCCAGGCCCAATCCCGATGAGGACCATGACGTCTCCGCCTTGAACGGATCCGCTCTTGATCGCGGCGATCGCAGAATTCTCACTGGTGAATACCCGCGCAGGACCTTCGTGATGATAGATGCCGTCGGGTCCAATCCGCTCCGGCGCGATCGCAGTACTCTTCACGAGCGCGCCATCCGGAGCGAGGTTGCCTCGCAGAAACGTAACTGTGCTCTTCAGACCGCGGTCGCGCGCTCGCGCCGGCGGAAGCACCACATCTTCGGGATCGATGCCGTCGAGCTGGCGGAGTTTCTCACGCAGCCGTTGACGGCGCTCCGACGTTTCCCACCACGCCAAATTATCACCCAACGTTCGTCCGGTCACCGTGAGCGCGTTCAGCCGTAGCAAGCCCAGGTCACGCAGGTGTAACATCATTTCGGGGACAGCCCCGGCGAGGAACACCTGCACGGTGGCAAAGTGGCGCGGGCCGTTCGGCAACGAGTCGACGATCCGGGGAACGCTGCGGTTAATGCGCGTCCAATCGTGAACGGTCGGAACGCGAAGGCCCGCGGCGTGCGCGATCGCAGGGATGTGCAGTACGAGATTCGTCGAGCCGCCAACGGCCGCATGGGCGACCATCGCGTTGTGGATCGAATCGTCAGTGACGATCTCGCGAGTCGTCAGGCCCGCTTCCTCGAGTTTCATGACGGCGAGAGCGGATCGACGCGCCACGTCGCGCCAGATTTCTGAACCCGACGGACCAAGCGCCGCGTGCGGCAGGCTCAACCCGAGCGCCTCGGCAACCACCTGGCTGGTCGCAGCGGTCCCCATGAATTGACATCCGCCGCCCGGAGATCCGCACGCGCGGCAACCCATGTCGGAGGCGTGTTCGAGTGAGATTTCGTCGCGCGCAAACCGTGTCGCCAGCGTTTGCACCTTTGCGGTGTCCTCGGCCTCCTCGGCAAGAAGCGTCACTCCTCCCGGGACCAAGACGCTCGGCAGATTCGTCGTGCCCGCCAAGGCCATGAGCATTGCGGGAAGTCCTTTGTCACAGGTCGCGATGCCGACAACGCCACGTCGGGTCGGCAGCGAACGGATCAACCGACGAAAAACAATCGCGGCGTCATTTCGATACGGCAGGCTGTCGAGCATTCCTGCGGTCCCGTTGGTGCGCCCGTCGCAGGGATCACTGACATAACCCGCGAAGGGGATCGCGCCGTTCGCGGTGAACGTCCGGGCCGCCTCCTCCATCAGGAGTCCGACTTCCCAGTGGCCGGTGTGATAGCCGAGCGCGATTGGCGAGCCGTCGGGTGCGCGTACTCCACCTTGGGTGCTCAGAATCAGGAATTGTTTTCCGAGTAGGAGCTTCGGGTCCCAGCCCATCCCGGCGTTTTGGGTCCACCCGAAAAGATCCCCGCTCGCCATCGAGCGGAGTTGAGGCGCGGCCAACGGCAGACGACCGCTGGGGCCGGGCGCCGTCGTGCGCAGCGTATAAATCGCTTCGTTTCCCGAATCGAGCAGCGGATCGCTCATGCAGCAGGCTGAATCGGATCGTGGGTGTGCTTGCCGTCAACCTGGCGAAGGATCCCCAGCGGATTCTCGTCACGCAGCGCCGGCGGCAGCAGGGCAGCGGGAAAACTTTGATAGCACACCGGGCGGGCAAAGCGGAGGATGGCCGCGGTGCCCACGGCCGTGAAGCGGACGTCGGTGGTCGCCGGATACGGACCGCCGTGATTCATCGCGGGTGAAACTTCGACGCCGGTGGGAAAGCCGTTGCAAACAAGGCGGCCGGCTTTCTGGGCAAGCAGCGACATCAGCTCGTGGGCGGAGTTGAGTTCACTCGGTGTGCCGTGAACACACGCCGTCAGCTGCCCATCGAGCGGTTGCAGCAGCGCGAGCAACTCCGTCGAGTCTTTTGCGGTGATGAGCAGACTGAAAGGGCCGAAAATTTCGTGGGCGAGCTCCGGCCGATTGAGGAAGGTGGCGGCATCAACGCGGGCGACATGCGCGCCGCTGCGGCCGAGCCATTCGACGTCTCTCAAATCGCCGACCATCCGATCGTACGAGGCGCGGATTCCGGCATGCAGCATGACTCCGGGCGAAACCGCGCCGATGCGCGCCCCCACCGTTGCGGCGAACTTTTCCCAGGCAGGGCTGGCGATGCCAAAGACCAAACCGGGCTTTGTACAAAACTGTCCCATGCCCAATGTGCAGGAGGACACGAACCCTTCGGCGATGGCGTCGCCTCGCTGTTCGAGTGCTTCCGGCAGGAGCACAACGGGATTCAGGCTGCTCATCTCAGAGAACACCGGAATCGGCTTGGGGCGTGATGCTGCGGCATCGAAAAGCGCGCGACCGGCCCGGGTCGAACCCGTGAATCCCACCGCAGCGATCGCGGGATGACGGACGAGTGCGAGTGAAACATCCGGGGAGGCGCCATGCACCATTCCGAAGATCGCTGGTGGGAGATTGTTTTTCTTGAGCGCAGCGCGAATGGCCTCAGCCGTGATGTCCGAAACACCGGGATGAGCGGGATGCGCTTTGATGACGACCGGATTGCCGGCAGCCAGGGCGGACGCGGTGTCGCCTCCAGCAACTGAATACGCGAACGGGAAATTGCTCGCGCCGAAGACGGCCACCGGTCCGATCGAGCGAAGCATTCGACGCAGATCGGGACGCGGAATCGGTTTACGGTCCGGCAGTGCCGGATCGATGCGCGCATCCACCCATGAACCTTCACGCAGCAAGGCGGCGTAGGATCGCATCTGGCCCATGGTGCGGTTGCGTTCGCCCTCCAGTCGGGCAACGGGGAGGCCGGTTTCGAGGTGAGCGCGTTCGATCAACGCAGCGCTTCGAGCCATAATCTCGTCCGCGATTGTCTCCAACAAGACCGCACGTGTCTCGGGTGACGTGGCGGCAAACGCGTCGGCAGCTCCGAGAGCGGCATCGGCCACGGCGGAGATTTCAGCCGGCGTGGCGTCTGAATACGTGGGCGCGAGGGCTTCGCCGGTGGCGGCGTTACGAGCGACAAAGGTCATGAAGAAGCAACGGTGTTGGTGAGGGTGCCGACGGCAGCGAGGGTGATGCGAATCTCATCGGCCGCGCGGAGCGTGAACGAATCAGGCGGCACGATACCCGTGCCGGTCATGAGGAAGCAACCGTGGGGAAACGTTTGATCGCGAAAGAGCCAATCGACGAGCGAAGGCAGGGGTCGTTTGATCTGGCCGATGTTAATTTCACCCGAGAACACGGACGCGCCCGCTCGGAGAATCTCGATCGAGATCGGAGTTTCAGGTCCGGGTAGGTGAGGGGAAATGACGATGCAGGGCCCGATCGCAGCGCTTTTGTCGTACACTTTGGCCTGGGGCAGATAGAGCGGATTTTCTCCCTCGATATCGCGCGAACTCATGTCGTTGCCGAGCGTGTAGCCAAAAATCTTGCCGTCCGAATTCACCGCGAGCGTGAGTTCAGGTTCTGGAACATTCCATTTTGAGTCGGTGCGAATCCTCACATCAGCGCCCGGTCCAACCGTGCGATGCGGCGTCGATTTGAAGAAAATTTCAGGACGATCCGCTTCGTACACGCGATCGTAGAACGATCCGCCCCCTCCGTCCTTGGATTCTTCCATGCGGGCTTTTTTGCTGCGGAGATACGTCACGCCTGCCGCCCAGACCTCTTGCTGCCCCATTGGCTTTCGCAACGAGTCCGGCGCGGGTTCGTCAATTTGAGTTCCCACCTGCATCGCTTCCGCAGCGCGAGCAATCGGATCCCC
>JBDSPT010000024.1:0-6808 GCA_039930205.1 Opitutus sp.
CAGCTGCCACATGATCGGCAGCACGAGACTCGCCACTGCGATCTGCCCCAGTTCCACCCCGAGGTTGAACGTGAACAAGGGAAGCGCGATCCCGCGACCGCCTGACCCGACGCCCAGTCCACGCAACACGTTCGCGAACCCGAATCCGTGAACCAGGCCAAAACAGAACGTGACCAACATTCGCCCGCGTGGCTCCGCCCCCCTTCTCCACAGGTTTTCCAGACCGACGAACACGATCGAAGCCGCGATCGCAGGTTCCACCCACCGCGGCGACAACGTCGCCAGATCAAATGTCGCCAACGCCAGCGTCAACGAATGCGCGACCGTGAAACAGGAGATGATCGCCACCACGGTTCGCAACGTCCGGCAGACAATCAAAAGCCCAAACAGAAACAACAGGTGATCGTAGCCCGTCCAGATGTGCGTAACGCCCAGCCGCAGGAACGACCAGAATAGTGAACCCGTATCCCGTTCGTTGCGACGCTGGGGAATTTGGGAAGCGCGGGGCTCCTGCCGGACGTTGCCCTCTACAGGCTGCGCCGGATCGACCGCGCCCGCCGGCGCCTCGATCTTCACCTGCGATGCCGCATCTTCGGCCACGGCCGGAAGCACGCGGAAGGACGCGCAGACCACCAGAGAAAGCGTCAGACCAAGCCGCCGCGCCCTGCAGAGGCGTTCACCTGGCCGCCGCCTGCTCCGGTGGGTATCCATATCGCGGTTTCGAGTCAGAACCGGCGAGTCGCACTCAACCGTATGGTCCGCGGTTCCGCTGGATGGAAATGCACATCGTCCACGCCGGACGCCGGCTCCCCCGGAAGTCGTGACGTGTAGTAGTAAGCGATATCGTCGTTCTTTCGGTTCAGCGCATTCAACACACTGACTGCAATCTCCCATTGCTCATTCTTCCATCCAAAACGTGCATTCACGGTCGTTGATGGCGGTTCGATCGCCGAATTGTCTTCCACGATCGGCTGCTCACCAAAGTAGCGAAGACGCACACTGCCGAAAACCCCTTTCTCGTGACCAAACACGACTCCTGCGGTCACTACCGTGCCGATCGAATTCGCAATGCGATCATCCGGCGCGCCGTCGCGATATCGAGCATGGGTAAACGAAACGTCCGCGTCAAACGTCAGCCAAGGATTCGCTCGATAGTAATTCGCCCATTCGACACCCGTCCGCCGCGTTGCCCCACTCGGCTCCGTGCCGCCCGCGTCGCCCACAAACACCAACTCAGAATCGAGGTCGAGCGTCCAGAGTGATACGGTGCTCACCAAGCCCGGAACCCACGACGTCCGGACGCCTGCTTCGAACCCTCTTGAACGCACCAGCGGGTTTACCCGGTCGATCGGCGTGATCCCGTCCGTCGGATCCACGCGAATCGTCGCCCCTCGGGCATCGTTGCTGTGAAAACCAAGACCCGCGTTGAGATAGACCTCCGTCTTCGCCCAGGGTCCAAACACTGCACCGAACTTCGGACTCACCATCGCCGCCGAACGATCTCCCGAGTTCAGTGAGTTGTCGCTGTCCACCTGAAACTGATACGCATCAGCTCGCACGCCGACGTCCGTTCGCATCCGCGAACTCCAATGCGTGGTTGCTTGTGCGTAAAACCCGATACTCGCCTCCTGCACACCATCGTCACGCACCGTATCGATCAGCACTCGTTTCGCGGTGTGCCGCAAAGCGAGTTCGCCGATCAGATCGTCGCGCACCTGTACGCCGACGGCTGTTTCACTCCGCCGGCCGAACCAGTTTATCGTGCGACTCTGTTCAACATTCACACCGAGCACGGTACGCCGATCGCGCTGATTGAATTGGTCGCCATTCACGGGATCATCCAGGAAGTACGTAAAGTTTGAAAACAGATCGAGCTCGTAGCTGATCGCATACGCCATGATCCGGGTCACACTGTCAGCAGCGCGCAGCGTGCCGTCGAAAGAAAAGCTGAAGCGCTCCGTCTTACCGCCGTCGGTCGGGTCGATGTTGCCATATCGATCCCGTTGCCCGCTCGCCACCGCTCTAAGGGGCACTTGATCAGTGGAATTCCATTTCGCCTGATAACCCAACGCGGTGAGCGAAAATTGCTGGCCATTCGACCCGGTCCACGTGTGCCGAACGAGCCCGCTGTACCGACGCAATTCCTCGGGCAAGACCCATGGCCCATTATCCTGCGTGGCTTCAAAGCCGACGGTCGTGGCCGCAGTACCGGAATGCAAAATCGTGTCGCCCATCACCCAGCGAGCATAGTTGTTCTCCCCGACTTCGAGGGTCGCAAAGTTGGCGGGCAGCGCACGGAACAGACTGAACCGGGCTGCCCCGGCCGCCGAAAAATCCCCCACCTCTGGCGCGAAAGGCCCTTTGTTGTAGTCCACGCTTTGGACAAATTCGGGAACGATGAAATTCAGATCAGCATAACCCTGGCCGTGGGCATGTGAGCGAAGATTAACCGGCATGCCATCGACGGTGATCGAGAAATCAGTGCCATGATCGAGATTGAATCCACGAAGGAAATACTGGTTGGCCTTGCCGCCGCCGGAATGTTGCGTGATGACCACGCCGGGAATGACTTCGAGCAACTCGCCGCGACGCAGGAAAGGCCGCTGTTCGAGTTCGTGATAGCCGACACTGCCCACCGAGGACGCGCTCGCGGTACCGATCAGCTCCGCCGCGCGACCTGAGACGACGACCGCCTCCAGCCGGGTTGGTGAAGCTCCGGATTCGTCAGTTGTCGGCGAGACCGTCTGAGCGCGAAGCGAAAACGGGGCGGCCATGGAAATGGCAATAAGTACGGTGCGTGAGAACGCACAAAATGATAATGATGAAAATGACATGTGCTATGGAGCACTCGCCACACGGACGAATGCAGGTTGGGTTACGCTCCACCGCTCGGCGGCGAAGCAGGACGATCAGCGCTTCGCGATGAAGCGCGACTGACTCAGACGATCGTCAGGACCCGCGGCGGCTCCACTGGCGGGGCAGCTCGACCCAACCCACAGGCATCTCGAGGGGCGTCGATCAAAACGACGACGCTGGATGTCGCAGTGAGGGCGTCTGGTTCAGACTCTAGCGCCAACTCAAATTTTTTCAGGCTCTGCTCGACCGGAATCGCCGTGTTCCCCGGCGCAGCAGGCCCGTCAGGAACGGACGCGAACAACGGAGACGTCTCTTCACCGTCGAGCAGCTTTGCCACTTCGGTCTCAAGCCGCTGTTGATGAGAGAACGTTCGCCCTTCACCGACCCAGACCGCGGTGACATAACTCACGCCCTGCGGAATGTTCGCGCAAAACCACGCTGCCAGCAGCAGCCAAAATGGCCACACGGGCGTTGTGGGTCTAAGCACGTCGACACGCATCGTGATTTATAACGCGGATCTCACCCCGGCGGATGCGCAAAACGCCGAATTCAAGTACTTTTCGAACGCTGCCGCTCCACCGGCCGAGCCGGCGCTGGAACAGAGACTACCCCATAAAGGTGTGGCCACGCTCGTGAGAGCGTGGATCTTTGGGCTCAAGGACGTACCCGTCCACGACTAGCCTTTTGTTGAAATGCTGTTTCTCACGTCGAAACACCCAGCAGTCCGCGCGAGAGTTGAAAATCCACGAACCCACCGGACGCCGCGACCGTGGCTCCTTCTCCCGATGCTGTCGCAGAGATGCGTTGCAAGAGCGTCCGAGTATCCGCGTCCACGTCTCCAGTGAGGACAATATCGACATCCTGCACCGCCGCCTCTGCGAGCACTCCTGACTCCGCAACCTGCAGCACCGGCAGCATGGGGTGGCCCTGCTGGGGTGTATCGCCGACGAATCCAATAAACAAATGCGCCCCGCATCCGCCGAGTCCCGCGAGATTCTCCACCCAGTGCTCGCTCTCCGTCGCCACGACGTGCAGCCCCGGTTCCGTCAACGATTGCCCGTATGCGAGCGTTGAGTGCGGCACGGCACCGTCCAGAACGGCTTCACGGAACGCCCGCGCGGCAAGCAGAGCATCACCTTCGGGCACCAACACGGAACCACCCTTGGCGAGAATGGCCCGGGCAACGTTCGCGAACGCCAGCGCTGCATTCTCGCCGAGCGGTCCGGCGCTCAGGATACCCACCCGCAGGGTTCCGACACTCGTTTTGGTTCGCGATCTCACAGGCAGCGTGCCACCCGCTCGCTCGAACCATGCCTCGATCTTCGTGATGGCTTTGTCGATACCACCGTCAAGCTGCACACTCGCCCAGCCGAAACGATCCAGCGGCAGGCCGGCGGATTCAAATTGTCGTCGCATCGCGTCATTCGGAATTTTCTCGCAGCCGTGTTCCAACAGGAGCGCGGCCCTGACGTTGGGGTGAGTCGCGTAACCGCGATACGTGCGTTGCAGCAGCTTGTACATCGTCTCACCTCCGAAGCCGCAGCCTTCGGTATGGGTCAGTGTGACAAATCGGTCGAAGCCCATCGCTCCCGCCAATGGTCCCGCATTCAACCGCTCCGTCGCGAGTCGTGCGATTTGCGCCGAACACATGCTCGTTGGGAGAACCAGGCCCACGCGTTCCGTCGCAAACGTCCCGCCATTGGCATAGACCTGAATCGAATCATCGCCCTCAACTGCATCGGCGAAATCCGCGGTGTTCGCCTCCAGTGGATGTCCATCGGGAGCCGTCCGAGCGCGGAGCCCGTCCAATTGCGAGCCATCCGTCTGCTGCCAGTTACGCCAGAGTGACACCTGTGAGTGCCCGGCGTGCTCACCCCGTGATTTCTGGCCCGACGCCGTCGCAATCAACAGCTCGCACGATTCGTTCGTCAGCGACTCCATCGCTTCCCCGTCCAGATAGCGTCCGGCATTGATATCCATCTCGTGGATCAGCAACTGATGCCGTCGTGTCGTCGTCGTGATCTTGAGCGTCGGCACAAACGGGAAATTCGTGATCGAGCCGTTGCCCGTTACGAAGAGGAACAGATTGCATCCCGCACCCACCTGACCTGCGATCCCCTCGAGGTCGTTGCCCGGGCTGTTCATGAAATAGAAGCCCGGTGCATCGAGCGGCTCCGCATAGTCGATCACCTGGTCAACTCGAGTCCGCGGATCTTTTTTGTGCACCGCGCCCAGCGATTTCAGGGTGATGTTGTAGAGGCCGCGCAGCTTGTTACCCGCCGATGGATTACTTTCCGGCGTCACGCCATGCCAGCTCAGCCGCGCACGGAAATTCGCGATCTTGTCGAGCAGTGCCCGCGCCGTGGACACATCCCGCACCGCTCTCATCATGTAGGCTTCGGCGCCCGCCACTTCATCCGTTTCACACAGCACGCCGATGCCACCATGCCGAATGACCTCATGCACCATCGCACCGGCGAGTGGATTACCGGATACGCCCGAGAACGCATCGGATCCGCCACACTGCAGGGCGACGCGCAACGCACTCAGCGGCTCAGCCGTTCGCTGTTCCGCCGCGACCGTCGGCAACCACTGTCGCACGATCGCATCACCCTCGACCAGACCCGACGCCAAGCCCTTATCGATGCTGAGGAACGCATGCAGGACATCGTTCAAAGCGTAGCCGTTCGCGAGCATGAACTCACCCAATCGCGCGTTCGAAATGGGCTCGCTGCCATAGTCCACCGCGAGCACCGCGCCGACGTTCGGGTGCACCATGAACCCGGCGAGCGCGCGTAGGACTTCGGTCGTATTATTCGGTTCGCCCGGACCACCGCCTTCGGTGTGAGCGATCGCAACGATCCCATCGATCTGCGGAAACAGCTTGGTCATCGGCTGGAGTCGTGCCGCCAACTGCCGGGCGAAGCTCGCGGTGCGCGATGTCGTGCCGAGGATCACGATCATGTTGCGCGTGCCCACGCCGCGTTTTCCGGGTCGACGAAAACCTTGAAACGTCCGCGGGTTCGCGGCGGGCTCGACTGCGGGCGCCGCACTAAACGTGCTCTCGTTCAGCTCGAACGGTACGAGGTGGTCCTGAAAGTTTGGGGTGGTCGGCAGCGTGACGCCCAGCTTGCGCACCGCCAGCGCTTCGAGAATCGATTGATTGCAAACGTAGTCGCCTGGCGCGATCGGCGAGATCGCGTGACCGAAGGGCATGCCCCACGACAGCAGCGGCTCCCCGACCGCAATCGGTCGCACGGCAAACCGGTGTCCCTCGAGCACCGTGTGAGCCAGCGTGCGTGGCGCACCATCGAGTTCGACTACGGTTCCCGGCTCAAGCTGTCGAATCGCGATCGCCACATTATCGCCCGGCGCAGGCAATCGACCGATAGCTGGAAGGGAAAGCGGCGATGACATCGAGGTAGACTACTCACGTCGTACCGGGAGTCATGGAGAAAAACGCATTCACGGTGCTTGTCTGAGGTAGTCGGGTCTGACTCGATGCTGGAACCCACCCATTTCGCATGACTCCTCTCGAGCTGAAGCAAACCATGTCGGCGGGACTGCTCTCGTTTCCCGTCACCGATTTCAACGAGGCTGGCGATTTTCGCGCTGACACCTACATCCGACGACTCGAGTGGTTGATGCCCTATGGCGCCACGGTCTTGTTCGCGGCGGGCGGCACCGGAGAATTCTTCTCGCTGACCTCCGCCGACTACTCGGCCGTGGTGCGCACCGCGGTCGAAACGTGCCGCAACGGTGTGCCCATCGTCGCGGGCACCGGCGGCCCCACCCGGCAAGCGATTGCCTTCGCGCAGGAAGCGGAACGACTGGGCGCACAAGGGATTTTGCTTCTGCCGCATTATCTGACGGAGGCTGGACAGGAAGGTCTTGCCGCTCACGTCGAAGCGGTGTGTCGATCAGTCAAGTTCGGCGTGATCATCTACAACCG